>DATHTS010000219.1:0-2273 GCA_035462935.1 Pyrinomonadaceae bacterium | reverse complement strand
GATCGAAGCCTTTGTCGAGTTCAGACGTGAAGTCGTTCGCCGCCGCACCGAGTTTGAACTGAGAAAGGCAAGAGCGCGGGCGCACATTTTGGAGGGCTTGAACAAGGCGATTGACGCGCTCGATTACATTATCCCGCTGATCCGAAATTCGCGTTCGGTGGATGAAGCCAAAGGATGGCTGACGGGGAATTTCGGAACTCTGCAAGAAGTTAAAAACTGGCGCGGCGTTGCCAATGATAAAACACTGGCGGGATTTTTAAAAGACCTCGAAAAAGTTGTTTCGGGCTTGCGCTTTTCCGATATTCAGGCGCAGGCGATTCTCGATTTGCAGCTGCGTCGCTTGTCCGCTCTCGAACGCCAGAAAATCATTGACGAACTCGAAGCGATTTTGAAACATATCTCGGAACTCGAAGCGATTTTGGCTAACGAGCAATTGCTTCGCCAGGTGATTGTCCAGGAACTTGAAGAGGTCAGGAAAAATTTTGGCGATAAGCGAAAGACGGAAATTATTGATGCGGGAATCGAACTTAAAATCGAGGATTTGATTCCTGACGAAGAAGTCGCCATTACCGTTACAAAAGCTGGCTACATCAAGTGCACGCCGGTTTCGACTTATTCTCGGCAAGGACGCGGCGGAAAGGGAAGATTCGGCGCGACGGCGAAAAATGACGATTTTGTCGAGCATCTGTTTATCGCTTCGACACACGCTTACCTGATGATTTTTACCGACGACGGGCAAGTTTATAAAGTCAAGGTTCACGAAATTCCCGACGCGCCGCCATCGGCTCGCGGCAAGGCGGTCGTTAATCTCATACAGATTTCCGCCGCCAGAAAATTAGTTGCCGTGATGCCCGTGCGAGATTTCAGCGAAGAAGTGTATTTGACAATGGTTACCAAGCAGGGCGTGATTAAAAAATCCGCGCTTGCCGATTATCAAAACATTCGCGTCAACGGCATTAACGCCATCAATATTGATAAAGGCGACGAGCTTTTGGACGTTATCATCACGGATGGGAAAAAACAGATTTTCATCGCCACGCATGACGGAATGGCGGTGCGTTTTAACGAAACCGACGTGCGCCCGATGGGACGAGTCGCTCGCGGCGTTCGCGGCGTAAATCTCCGAAAGGGCGATTACGTCGTTTCGGTTTGCGCCGTTTCGCCGGAAGGAACGGAAAAAGTTCTGACCATTTCCGAGCAGGGATTCGGCAAGCAAACGCAGGTTGGAAATTATCGTTTAACCAAGCGCGGCGGGAAAGGCGTGATCAATATGAAAACGACCAAGAAAACCGGCAAAGTCGTTGCCGCATTTCCGGTCGAGGATGATTCGGAAGTGATGATTATCACGCAGCAGGCGAAATTGATTCGCATCGGCGTTGATAAAATCCGCCAAACCGGCAGAAGCGCGCAAGGCGTAATGCTGATTCGCACGGGCGAAGACGATCTTGTAACAAGCGCGTCGCTGCTTGAGATAGAAGATGAGGAAGATGAAAGTTAATAAAATGCAGCTGGACGAGTTAGATTAGGAGTTTAACGATTTCGTCCGGCTGCAAAGAAGAGTCAGTTTCGTTTTTGCTTAAAAGTTCAGTAATAAAAAAGGTATTACCAGGATTTTCTTGGCTTTGCCTCAAAAGTCCATTTTTCAATAGACTTTTGAGGCAGAAACCTACTTTTAAGGCAAAGCCGCAGATATGCATTAAAAAGCATTGAGTTTTTCAGGCTCAATGCTTTTTATTTTACATTATGTGGGCGCAAACGCGACTAATACAAGGCTTCAAAATTATTTTGGTCTTTGGCGTGCGAACACGGTTCAATTCCGCCATAACTCTGCGGGCTGAAAACGGTATATCTGCCGAGCGGGTCTGACACCGTGGCGGAGTAGATGTAATTTGCCGTGCTGATCGTTGTTGTCCATTGCCCTTTGCCTGCTGTTGTCAACGATTCTGAATACCAAACCGTATTATCGGATTTTCGCGCTACAAGAATGTCAACCTGTGCGCCGTTCACCGCTTTGCCGATAAAACCGTAGTCTTTATACACATAGCCACCGACGCTGACTAACTCCACGTCGCAATTAGCCCATTGAGCCTTCGCGTCCGAAGCAAAGCCCGCCATCATCAAACAGAGCGCAAGAAGCGCGACAAAACCAAAGTTTTTAATTCTATTCATTTTCTTTTTATCTCCTGTAATTTATTGATTTAGTAGGAATTTAGTTCGAGAAACGTCCGGTTCTCGCTAGAGTCAGCAAGGAAAAGGGAGGCTAAACGAAAATT
>DATHTS010000218.1:0-4337 GCA_035462935.1 Pyrinomonadaceae bacterium | reverse complement strand
TTGGTCGGAAAAGGATGAAATCGAAATCGCGCTTCCCGCCGGTTTCGAGCTAGACAGTACCGAAAATCCGGGGGACGTTACTGACACAGGTAAGGTTGGCGCTTTGACTTTGAAAATCAAAGTTGATAAAGAGCGCAACCTTTTAGTCTACAACCGCGATTTTTATTTCGGCGGCGACGGGAAAATTTTATTCTCGGCTTCCGCCTACCAATCGCTTAAAAATTTGTTTGACTTATTTCACAAAGCGGATACACACACGATTACGCTGAAGCAAAAGTAATTTAATTGTTACTTCGCCGGGCAATCGTTTTTTTAAGAATAATTTCAATAAAAGAGGTAAAGAAAAATGTTTCAAATAATTAGAAAGAATCTTATTCAAATTTCTATTTTTAGTTTGCTGTTGATTTTTTCACAGGCAATTTTTGCCAGCAACAATAATTGGCGCGAAGTATCTCAAAACGATTTGCAGAGAAAAACTTCAAAAGTCGAGCCGGATGCCGACGCGGAAGCCATTTTTTGGGAAGTCCGCGTTGATGACAGCACGGAAGACCTGGTGATGAAGCACTATATCCGCGTGAAAATTTTCACCGAGCGCGGGCGCGAAAAATACAGCAAGGTTGATATTCCTTTTATGAAAGGCATCAAGATAAAAGATATTATGGCGCGCGTTATTAAACCCGACGGTTCTATCGTCGAACTGGCGAAAACGGACGTTTTCGAGCGCGAGATTGCCAAAGCCGACAAAATAAAAGTTAAGGCGAAATCGTTTGCCGTTCCGAATATCGAAACGGGCGTGATTGTCGAATACCAGTATAAGGAAGTGATTTTGCGAGGCTGGGCAAACAATATGAGAATGACCTTTCAGCATGATATTCCGATTGAAAACATTACTTATTATTTTAAGCCTTCCAGCAATACAAGATATCTCACCTTTAATATGAGCGATAATAAATTCATCAAGGATAAAAATGGATTTTATCGCGCGACGATGGAAAACGTGCCGGCAATCAAGGAAGAAACCCAAATGCCGCCGGAAGATGAAGTCCGTTCGTGGCTTTTGCTTTATTACTGGGATAATCTTAAAGGTGATTCCAGCGATTTTTGGTCTAGAGCCGGCGGCGAGATAGTAAGCGCTTTTGACATCAAGGATACTCTCAAACCCGGCAAGGATATAAAAACCGCCGCTGCCGAAATTACCGCCGGAGCTTCTACCGATGATGAAAAGCTCGCTAAAATTTTCGACTTTTGCAAGACGAAAGTAAAAAACATCACTTTCGACACCACATTAACCGATGAACAGAAAGAGGCAATCAAACCCAGCAAATCCGCCACCGACACTTACAAAAAGCTACAGGGAACGGATGATGACATTAATGAACTATTCGCTTCTTTAGCCACCGCTTCAGGATTTGAAGCGCGGCTCGCTTTCGGCGGCGACCGGAGCGAAAAATTCTTTAATCCGAGCCAGGCGCATCTCTCTTTTATTCATTTTGCGGCAGTTGCCGTAAAGGTCGGCGGGCGCTGGAAATACTATGATCCGGGCAACCCGTTTGTTCCATACGGGATGCTGTCCTGGAACGAGGAAGATACCTCAGTTTTACTTCTCGGTTATAAAGATTATATAACCACTACGACTCCGATTTCGGGAACCGATAAATCCGTCGCTAAAAGAACGGGTAAATTCAAACTGCTCGAAGACGGAACGCTCGAAGGCAGCGTAAAAATCGAATACACGGGACAACTCAGTTATCGCTACAAAATGGATAACTACAAAAATTCGACTACAAAACGCGAAGAAGATTTGAAGGAAGCAATCAAAGGGCAGATTAGCACGGCGGAGCTTTCGAATATCAGCATCGAAAATGTTTCCGACCCGCAAAAGCCTTTCATTTACCAGTATAAGGTTCGCGTGCCGAATTACGCGCAGAAAACCGGCAAACGGCTGTTCCTCCAACCCGGATTTTTTGAATATGGAAAAAATCCTCTGTTTTCAACCGCAACGAGAAAATATGACATTTATTTCCATTATCCGTGGGCGGAAGAGGATTCTATCGAAATAGAATTGCCCAAAGGATTCGATCTGGACAACGCCGAAAGACCGGTTCCGATTGCCGACCCGCAGCGAATCGGCTTGCTTGATATTGATATTAGAATTGATAATGCCAACAACGTCTTAAAGTATAACCGCAAGTTCCACTTCGGCGGCGGCGGTCTTTATTTATTCCCGGTTTCAGCTTATCAAGCCGTGAAAGGAATGTTTGACGCCTTTCACAAATCCGATTCGCATACGATTACGCTTAAACAAAATTAGACTTAGAAGATTTGAGCCTTAATCAAGGCTCAAATCCGTTTCTCGGAGGTTCTATGAAATTTTTTCCTCGTTTGATTTACTCAATTAGCTTTATTTTTCTGGTTTCGCTAAATGCTTTCGGCGGCGAAACCGCGCCGAACTGGCTTCGGCAAGCGGCTTCCGTCAATCCGCCGGCGTATGATAAAGACGTTCCGGCGGTTGTCCTGCACGATGAACAGCAAGTTACGCTCGACAACGAAGGCAGACTCATAACCGTAACAAATTATGCCGTGAAAGTTCTTCTACGCGAAGGACGCAGTTTTGCATCCGCTCACGCGGTTTATCTGGTTAATTTCGGAAAGGTGCGCGAGATGGAAGGCTGGCTGATCCGTCCGAACGGTACGACCAGGTATTACGACAAAAAATCCATTATTGATCAGATTTCCGACCCGGACGACATTTATAACGAATATCGCGTCAAAATTATCAGCGCTTCCGACGAAGCGGATGCCGGATTTGTATTTGGCTACACTGTGGTAAATGAAGATCGTCCGCTTTTTTATCACGATACCTGGGGATTTCAGGACAGGCTGCCGACGATTTTGTCGCGCTATACTCTCAATCTTCCGTCAGGCTGGAAGGCGACCAGCAAAACCTTTAATCACAAGGAAGTTGCGCCGCAGGTGAACGGCACAAGCTATACGTGGGAACTAAGAAATCTCGCGCCGATTCCGCCCGAGCCTTTAAGCCCGAGCGTGAGAAATCTCGCGCCGCGCATCAACGTCAACTATTCGCCCGACGATAGAACGCAAGCCGTCAGCAAGGTTTTTGCCGATTGGACGGAGGTTTCGCAATGGGCAAGCGGTCTTTACGACCCGCAAGTTATCATTGATGACGCGGTCGCTTCCAAAGCGCGGGAATTGACGGCAATCGCGAAAACCGAATTTGAAAAAATTCGCGCTATTGCCACCTTCGTACAGAATTTGCAGTATATCTCGATTGACCTCGGCGTCGGACACGGCAACGGCTATCGTCCGCGACCTTCGACGACAGTTTTGAGCCGCGGTTACGGAGACTGTAAGGATAAAGCAAATCTGATGCGTGCGATGCTCAAGGTTTTGAAAATCGAAGCCTATCCGGTGGCGATTTTCTCAGGCGATCCGACTTTCGTGCGTGAAGAATGGGCTTCGCCCGATCAGTTTAACCACTGCATTATCGCCGTCAAAATCAGCGATGAAACCAATGCGCCGACGGTTATTAAACACGCCAAACTCGGACGGCTTTTGATTTTTGACGCGACCGATCCTTACACATCGCTCGGTGATTTGCCCGATTACCTGCAGGATAGTTTCGCTCTGATTATCGCCGGACAAAACGGCGGTTTGGCGAAAATGCCGATTACGCCGCCCGAAACCGATCTTTTGGAAAGAAAAATCGAGGTCAGCTTGACGGCTGAAGGCGAAGTTAAAGGCAAAATCAGCGAAATCGCCAACGGTCAATCATCTTCGGTTTTCCGCCGCGAAATTCGCGGTCTTTCCGCTTCGGAATATAAACAAGCGATTGAAGGCTGGCTGACGCGCGGCGCGACCGGCGCGCAGCTTGTCAAAATGGCGACCAACGACAAAAAAGACGATTCGAGCTTTGATCTTGACGTTGAGTTTTCCGCGCCGCGCTACGCGCAGTTGATGCAGAATCGCCTTCTGGTTTTCAAGCCGGTAATTGTCGGCAGAAGAAACGCGCTTTTCCTGACCGAAAGCAAACGTAATCATCCTGTGATTCTCAATTCGCAGGCGATGAAAGAAACGATTGTTTTCAATCTGCCAAATGGTTTTATCGTGGACGAAATGCCGGATGCGGTCAATCTCGACACTCCATTCGGAAAATACACAACGAACTATGAAATGAAGGAAGGAAAGCTCGTTTTCACCCGCTCATTAACAATGAGCCGCACAACCGTGCCGGTGGAAAAATACAACGCCGTGCGCGATTTTTATACCAAAATGCTCAACGCCGAACAATCACCTGTTGTGCTTTTGAGAAAATAACT
>DATHTS010000217.1:0-3523 GCA_035462935.1 Pyrinomonadaceae bacterium | reverse complement strand
CCAGCGGAATCGAGATTTGGTAAGGCAGTTCGGGAAAAAACCAGAACGAAGAAAGCGCCGCAAATCCGATTGCCAAAAGAATTCCGCCGATGAAGCCTTCCCAAGTCTTATTCGGCGAGACTTTCGGAATAAGCTTTCGCTTTCCGAGATTTTTGCCGATATAATACGCGCCGACATCCGAACCCATCACAACCAGAAAGAAATAAGCTAAAAGTTTGGTCGAAAGAAAGGGAACCAGCGAATATTCAAAACCGACGCGCATCGAAACCAAAAAACCGCCTAGAAACGCCACGTATAAAACGCCCAAAACCGTAACGCCGACGCCCGTCAGCATTTTGGAAAAATCAATCTGAAAGCGGAAAGTCTGCGTGACGAAAACAAAAATCAGGAAAAGCGCGAGCGTTAAAATCAATAAATCCGGCGCTTTCGAGGGCGCGTCGAAAAGAAAAGCGACGAAGAGCGCCGCCGCGCCTAAGTATGCGATTCCAGCGTCGGCTTTGAGTTCGAGTTTTTTCGTCAGAGTGAAAAATTCAAACATTCCCGCGCCCAAAGCCAAAGCCGCGACGGCGAGAAAAAGCCAGTTTGCCGCCGAATAGCCGGGCAAGAAATAGGGCAGAATGATTGATAAAATTAAAACCGGAAGCGCGACGAGCGCGGTTAAAAGACGATGATTCATAGAAGGATAAAGGATAAAGGATAAAGGATAAAAAGTGAATCTAACATTAACTTTTTCTATCTTTTATCTTTTTAACTATGGTTGTAAAAATTGCATTTAATTCTTTTGTTTCCTCAATCAGGGGTGTGACTTTTTGTTCATTAAATATTTTGGCTTCGATTATCAACTCTAGCCAATAAACTGTTTCATCAAGTTCTTATAGGGCAGTTTCCATTTTGCTGATGAAGTCCGCATCTGATTTTGCACGATTTGCCTCTCGGTAATGCGCACCGATTGATGTTCCCGAACGCAAAACTTGTTTGCCTAAAACTTGCGCCTCAGTTGTTTTAGGAAGAGCGGCATATAAACGAATTATTCTCAACGCATAAGCCTTTGTTCGCTGCAATAATTCTGTTTCCGCCATTTTATCCTTTATCCTTTTGCCTTTATCCTTACGGCATTATGCCGCCGAAACGCCGTTCGCGTTTTTGAAAATCCAAAATCGCTTCAAAAATCTCCTTGCGGCGAAAATCGGGGAAAAGAACGGACGTCACGTAAATCTCGCTGTAGGCAAGCTGCCAGAGCAGGAAATTTGAAATGCGAAACTCGCCGCTGGTTCTGATGAGCAGGTCAACTTCGGGCAATCCGCGCGTGTAGAGATTCTCTTCAATATCGCTCTCGCTTAACTCATCCAGCGGTTTCCCTTTTTCCAAAATATTTTTCGCCGCCCTTTTACAAGCCTCAACAATCTCGGCGCGTCCGCCGTAGTTGAGCGCAACGCTTAAAATAGTCCCCGTATTCGCGGCAGTTTTTTTCTGCGCGGCAGCTAATTCCTTTTGAATATCTTCGGCTAAACCGACGATGTTTCCGATTGGCTGAAACTTGATATTGTTTTTGTGGACAGTGTTCAGTTCCTTCCGAAGATAATGCTTAAGCATCTGCATCAAGCCGGAAACCTCGTCTTCCGGTCGCTTCCAATTCTCGGTCGAAAAAGCGTAAAGCGTCACGGCTTTGATTTCCAAACGAGCGCAGGTGTCAATAATCGCGCGAACCGATTCCGCGCCCGCGCGATGTCCGAAAATTCTCGGTTTCCCGCGCATCTTCGCCCAGCGCCCGTTGCCGTCCATAATTATCGCAATATGCTGCGGAAGCCGCGCAAAATCTACCTTTTCGAGCAGTTCGGCTTCTTCCGAATTCGGCTTGATTACTTTGGCGAAATTTTTGTGCATTATATTCAAATGAGAGGTGAGAAGTGAGAGATGAGAACTTATTTTACTTCTCAGTTCTCACCTCTCACCTCTCATTTATTTCAATCCCCACAATCGCATCCCGATTTATTTTTCCGTAAATATGCGGGTAAATTTCATTATTCGTCGAAGGCTCGTTTAAAAGCTCTGACGTTAATTTTTCAGATTCGATTTCCAGGACCAAAACTTTTTCCGAATCTTTGTAATATCTTTGCAAAACAGCTTCGATTTGCTCTCGAAAACTGCAATGAATAAAGCCCTCGGTTTGCAGACTCCCGGCTTCGTAAAAATCTTTATCATTGAAATTTTCCCAAACTTCGGGCAAAACGATGTGATAAATCAGCATTCTATTCTTCGGCAACCGCTTCCTGCAATTCCAAAAATTTTTCGGGGATAAATGGATTCAGTTTTTCGGCAAAATCAGCGGTCAAATTTTTAATTTTAATTACTTTCTGCGTCTTTTGCACCTTTTCACGTCTATTCGTAAAAAACCTTTACCAGCGTCAATCCATTTGCCGGCGCGGTCGCGCCCGCCAGATTTCTATCGCCGGTGATGATTGCCGTTTGAATTGTATCAAAATCCTTTTCGCCGCGCCCGACTTCCAGAATCGTCCCGACAATCGAGCGCACCATATAACGCAGAAAACCGTCGCCCGTGATGCGAAACTCGATTATCGAAGCATTAGCGCGGCTGTCCCATTTCGATTCGACAGTGAATTCACTGATCGTGCGCACCTTATCTTCGCTGTCGGAATTTGCCGAGCTGAAAGCCGTCCAATCGTGCTCGCCCAGAAAAAAACGCGCCGCTTCGTTCATTTTTATAGCGTCAAGCGGTCGTGATTCATGATGCGCGAAGCGCACCAGAAAAGGCGAGATTACCGGCGCGTTCACCACTCGATAAACGTAAGTTTTGCCTTTGGCGGAAAATCGCGCGTGGAAATTGTCGGGAACTTTTTCGACCTGCAAAACGCGCGCGTCGCGCCAGAGATTCCCGTTTATCGCGTCGCGCAGTTTTTCCGGCGTGAAGCTTTTCGTAAGTTTCGCGCTTGCGACCTGTCCTTCGGCGTGGACGCCCGCGTCGGTTCTGCCGGAACCGGCGACCGTTACATCCGCGCCTTCGAGAAGAGACAAAACGCGCTGGAGTTCGCCCTGCACGGTGCGGTCGCCCGCTTGAATCTGCCAGCCGTGAAAATCCGTGCCGTCGTATTGGATAAGTAATTTAAAATTCATTATCGAGAATAAAGCAGTTCAAATCTTTCGCAATTTACAGGCATTTCTAAACTCGGTTCTCTGCCTAGTTTGGCGCATCTTCCGGCAAAATAATCCCAGTGAACCTGCCGCCAGTAATCCAGACTTTGGTCGCCCTCGCCTTCATCAAAGGCAAATCCCGTGTCAACGTCTTTAAATGGAAGAACGCGCAGTTCGGATGTCCTGACGACGCATTTCGGATTTCCGTCAAAATCCGTAATCACGCTGTAACCGCCGACAATCGGCGCGTCTTCCGGTTTGTCCTCATACTCCCAGGGCAGAGAAGCCGTGGCAATCTTTTTTCCTTCTAAAACCAATTGACACAGCTCTTCGGCGTCTTCGCGCCCCAGCCCGAAATGCCAAACTTGAAAGG
>DATHTS010000216.1:0-2495 GCA_035462935.1 Pyrinomonadaceae bacterium | reverse complement strand
ATATTCGCTACGCCACCGACAATAATTTCGTCGGCAAAAAAGTCTACCCGGAAGCCCGCGCCTTTTTGCAGCGCCCCGCCGCCGAAGCGCTCGTTCGCGTCCATCAAAAACTCAAAAAACAAGGGTTGGGTTTAGTGATTTTCGACGGCTATCGCCCGTGGACGATCACAAAGCTTTTCTGGGAAACAGTCCAACCGCAACAGCGAAAATTCGTCGCCGACCCTGCAAAAGGCTCGAAACACAACCGCGGCGCGGCTGTAGATTTGAGCATCTTTAATCGAAAAACCGGAAAACTCGTCGAAATGCCCTCCGAATACGACGAATTTACCGAGCGCGCCTCGCCCGATTACGCGGGCGGCACGGAAAAGGAACGCGCCAATCGGGATTTGCTCCGTCGCTTGATGGAAGAGGAAGGTTTTATAGTCAATCCAAACGAATGGTGGCATTTCGATTATAAAGATTGGCAGGAATACGCGATTTACGACATTCCGTTTTCGGATATAAAAACTATAAAGAAAAACAAGTAATTATCTAACCTTATAAACGATAGTTTCCTAACCTCGCGACGCTATACTTAATTGTTGTCTCATCTATGAAGACGGGATCAATATCAAGTAGAAAAAGAGGACACCTTTACTCAATTTTCATTAAGATTTAACCGTTCTACCGCTTGCCGATGCTCTGGCGGCAGCAGCGCTCGTCGTACAAGCGTTTGCAGTCCGAGCATGTCAACAATGCCGTAGCTCCAAATAAGATAAGAGAGCGGGTTGTCTGCGCTCAAGTTTAATAAGCGGCGGACCCGGTGCGGCGCGATCAACGCCTGCACGTAGAGCAATATGCGATATCGCCATTCGCCGAGATGTTGACGATATTGATTGTATAAATCTTTGGTGTAATCCGTATACTCGAGGTCTTGTTCAAGATGAAGGCGACGGTCTTTTTGCCATTCCGCATATCCGGTTGGCAATTCCCGAATATGCATCATTTCGCCCAAACGTCGGAACGCAGCATACAACTCCGCTCGCTCGCCGTTAGAGAGCGGACGATGAAGCAATTCAAAGGCGCGCTGCGAGTAATCAACGAGCATATAAAGTACGTCGCGGTATGCCCAATCGGGGATTGTTTGCTGACGCGCTTTTTCGACGCCTGCATGAATGGCATTGATGCGCCGGATAATCTCTTGTGCCTCGCTCTCATCGGCGAAAACGATTTTTTGGGCGTAAGCAACCGTCGAGAAGAATCGCCCGATGGGATCCTGAGGAATCTTACCGGTGAAAAAAAGCCAGTCAACGGCGCGGTTGAGCGCGAACTCGGCGGCAGAACCGGCGAAAACAAGCAGAATCAGGTCGGGATCGCCCCAAATGTGACGAACGATTGAATGTTTCTCGACAAAATCACGCATAGAAGAAATAATGAAAACCTGTTATTAAAATTGTGTATGCTGATCAATCCCTTCCCCAAGAATCTGAATCTCTTTGGTTACTGTGTTTTCTTCAAAAGTGATGAAATACATCTTATCTTCCCGCTAACCGATTGTAATAAAATGTTTCAAAAAGGATCGTTTATGAAACGCTTTGCACCTTCGATTTATTCTTAGCAGCCTTGCTGACGATAAAAGAGTTTGAGACTTAGTCAGAAGGCAGCAAAGGTTCTAAGGTGTACCGATAGTATCATCCGGCGCGTTGTCATATTCGTTCAGACATTTGCCGAGCGGTTCGCCGTTATTATGAATACAATTGCAGAAATTTTCACCGGCTTTTGTGCGGCGGCTGTCTTTAAATTGCCTTAGGCATTGCGGCAGAGTGTTGCGCGGCTTGATGCTGAAAAGGCTCGGAACGACGATCATAAAAAAGACAACGGCGGCAAAAACTCCGGCAAAGAAAAGAGTCGGGAATTTATCGTTAAAAAGCTGTCCGAAAAAAATACGAAAACGCGCATAAAGCGAGCGTATTCCGTGCCGGGAAAAGACGGCGCGCAGACCCGCGCTTTCTTGAGTTTGAACATCGCTTTCAAGGCTTTTCTGCTTTGTTACGAAATTGTCATCTGCCGGACGATTAAACGGAAGAATGTATTTCCATTTTTCGTAATTCCACCCGAGAATATACAAATTAGCCAGCGTCATCAAAGGCGCGGTAAAAAGCGAGCCGTCAAACCGTGTCGCATACGTCAGAATGGTAATATTTAAGATGACCGGGAAATAGAGAAACGCGCCGAGCGTAACCGTGCGCGGAATTAGCAGCATAATTGCCGCCGCTAACTGTACGACGCCAATAAATGTATAGTAAAAGCCCGTCGTGTGCAGCGCTTCCAAATAATATCCCATCGGATGTTTGGCGTGTAAACCGCTGGCAAAGCGTTCGTCCATAAGTTTCACGATTGCGGCGGGAATAAATCCGAGCGCCAAAACGAGACGGTTAAAAATAGAAAAAAGCCAAAGCCATCTGTTTTGCTTTGCCTGCGAATGAAGCCGGTCAAGTGTCGAAGAAATACTCATA
>DATHTS010000215.1:0-4562 GCA_035462935.1 Pyrinomonadaceae bacterium | reverse complement strand
TAATTGTGTCAGCATCCGGCTGCACGACAAAAACGCCGCTGTTTCCCCCAGAAGGTTTATCCGTACGCAGATCGTCCCACATTCCGGCAATTATTTCCTGTCTAGCTAAATCTTCAATAGAACCACCCGGGTCAAGTCCGTTTGGCGGGTTCTGGGTATCACGGGGTATGCGGGAGAAATACAAAGCACCGTTTGTGGAAATATTAATTGTTGTGCGCGTAGTTCCAAAAAATGGAAAAGCGAAAGGTAATTGATAGTTTTCGATAAATCTGTCATCGCCCGTCAGATTCAGCGACATGCCGCCGGTCGAAAGAGCGCCCGGCTCGCTTAACGTAACAATATACGGATCGCTGCCCGGATTAACGGAAAGTGTTACGGGTATGCTGACCTCGCTCGAATTCCCCGCGTTGTCATAAGTTCGGAGAGTAATTGTTCCCGAAAAATTTCGATACGGAATTGCAACAGTCACATTCTGCGCTGTTCCGGCTGGCGAGGGAATCAACTGTGTCGGAAGCAGAAGGGGAATCGTATTCGGCTGCGTTCCGGTAAAGAAAACATCATAATCCGAAGCCGTGCCGCTCGCGCCGTCGTCGCCCGGCGCAATCCAGGCTAAAGTAACATCGCGTCCGCTTTGCGAGCTGATAGTAAAGGATTCTGGAACCGAAGGCGCAATCGTATCTACGCCGCCGTTCTGCTCGCGTGAACTATTTATCGAGGCGTGAACATTCAGCCGCCGCCCGGTTGTCGTCTTTTCTACAAGAACCGGAAGAATATCGCCGCTAAAGCCAAGCACGCCGCGCAGTTGCTGGACGGTAAGATTCGGATTTGCGGCTAACACCAGAGCCGCCGCGCCCGAAACATGCGGAGCCGCCATCGAAGTGCCGCTGAAACTTGAATATGAGTTGTTTGGAGTGGTGCTCCAAATCCCCGAACCCGGCGCGCCCATGCTCACAATTCGCGCTCCGAAATTTGAAAAACTTGACAACTGTTCCGAGCTGGTGGTCGAAGCCACGCCGAGAACGTTTGGCACGTTATAGCCGGACGGATAACGCGGAAAATTAAAGTTATCCGACGAATCGTTGCCCGCCGACGCGACAAACAAAATCCCCGCTTGATTTAACTGCGCGATGGCGTCCAAAGCAGCCTGAGATTTTCCGCCGCCGCCGTAACTGTTGTTCAAAACCCGCAGATTAATCCCGCGCTCTTTCATCATCTTCGCATAGTTGTAGGCTTCAATGATCTTCGAGGTTGAACTGTTGCTTCCTCCAAGCACTTTCAGCGACATAATGCTCACGCGCCAATTGACGCCGGTCACACCAATCGCATTGTTTCCGCGTGCGCCGATTGTGCCTGCGACGTGAGTGCCGTGAGCGTCCTGGCTCGCGCTGTCGAAAACCGTTTTATCTCCGTTTGCAAAATCCCAACCGTAAACGTCGTCAACGTATCCGTTATTGTCGTTATCAATATTATCGTCCGGTATTTCACCCGGATTCCTCCAAATATTTTCCTGCAAATCAGAATGATTGATGTCTATGCCCGAATCAATTACGCCCACCACCACGTTTTGACTGCCTTGCGTAATGTCCCAAGCCGCCGGAGCGCTGATGCGCTGCAAGGCGTATTGTTCGGGAAATCTGGGATCGTTCGGCACTAGGTCGACGCGCCAAATATAATTCGGTTCGGCATAAAGAACATCGGAACGCTCATTCAGCGCTTCAATCGTTTCCAGTGTTTGTTCCGGCGCGACACGCGCGAGGCGCAAGCCTTCAACCAAATCAGAGCCTTCAAACGACTGAATATCAATGTCAATAACTCGCCCGTCAACCGCGAGCGCCTGCTCTATACCTTCTTCAAATTTGGCGGCAGCTTCGCTGCGATAACGCACCAGAATTTCGCCCGGCACATATTCGCCTTCTATTTTGCCGATTTTTAATTTTCGCGGCGCGTTGGATAATGAAGATTGATTTTGCGAGCGCGATTGAAGCGGCAGCGCCGTAAAGACCAGTAACAAACAGAGCAGCCAAGCAAGAAATAGTTTCGGTCGGTTTGCCAGAAAAACAGTTCCGTGATTATGGAATAAAGCCGTATTTTTTGCGAGTTTCATATATCTTTGCCTCAAGTAAAACTTTCCTTATATTTTAGCAGATGTAAAAATTCACTTTTTTGGATGTAAAAAAGCGGCAAAAGAAACCCGAAAATTTAGGGATTTTAGAAAATTTCGTTATAATCCGAAAAATCGAATATAAAAATAACAGGAAAAGCATAAGAACTCAAAAACCAATGATTGACGTTATTAACCGTCAGCGCAAAATAAAAATCAATTTCCGCATCATTCAAGAATTCGCGGAAAATCTCCGCTCGCAAGTTTCTGAAATCAACGGCAGAGATTTCACCGTCGCGTTTGTTTCAGACAGGAAAATGAAGGAACTCAACCGCTTTTTTCGCGGCAAAGACAAAACAACGGATGTGCTTTCTTTTCCTTTTGAAGCCGATGAGTTTTTTTATGAAGATAACAATCTCGGCGATATTGTAATCTCCGCCGAACAAGCCCAAAAACAAGCCGCCGAAATCAATCTGGATTATGAAACTGAAATTAAACAATTGATCCTGCACGGCGTTTTGCACCTTTGCGGCTACGACAACGAAACCGATTCGGGCGAGATGAATGCCAGAGAATTGGAGCTTCGTGATAAACTTCAAATCAACTGAGAGGTGAGAAGTGAGAAATGAGAGATGAAATTTTCTTATTAGTTCTCATTTCTCACTTCTCAGTTCTCAGTTAAATTATGAACCGAACACAGCGAAACGCCGACCCGTGCGTGATGGTAATTTTCGGCGCGACGGGCGATTTGACCAAACGTAAACTTTTTCCCGCGCTTTACAATCTGGCGAAGGAGAAATTTCTGCCCGAAAATTTCGCCATCGTCGGCGTCGGGCGGCAGGAACTCGGAACTAAGGATTTTCGGGAGAAGATGATCGGTGATTTGCGCGAATTTATTCCCAATTCGGCGGATGAAGATTTGCTGAAATGGTTTGAAGAAAGAACTTATTACACGGGCGGCGATTTTGACGAGGATAAGAAATTGTTCAGCGATATAAAGGATTTGCTCGCCGAAGTCTGCGAAAAGCGCGACATACCCGAAAACTTTTTCTTTTATCTCGCCACGCCGCCCTCGCTTTTTGCCGATGTTACCAAGAAAACCTGTAAACACGGGCTTTGCAAACAAACAGACGGATTCTGGCGGCGCTTTATTTTTGAAAAACCTTTCGGTCACGACCTCGAATCCGCCGAAAAGCTCAACACGGAACTCGCCAAAATTCTCGAAGAAAACCAGATTTACCGCATAGACCATTATCTCGGCAAAGAAACCGTCCAAAATATCCTCGTTTTCCGTTTCGGCAACAGTATTTTCGAGCCGATCTGGAATCGGAATTTTGTTGACCACGTGCAGATTACGGTCGCCGAAGAGCTCGGAGTCGAAGGGCGCGGCGGTTATTACGACAAAGCGGGCGCTCTGCGCGATATGATTCCGAATCATATTTTCCAGCTTGTAACGCTGACCGCGATGGAGCCGCCGGTTTCCTTCCAAGCCGACGCCGTGCGCGACGAGCAGGTGAAAATTTTGCAGGCGATTCAGCCTTTCACGCCCGAAGACGTTCTGCGGAAAGCGGTGCGCGGGCAATACGGCGCGGGCGAAATTGACGAAAAGGAAGTTCCCGCTTATCGCGCCGAGCCGGATGTTCCCGAAAATTCAGACACGGAAACTTACGCCGCTCTGGAACTCTCGATTGACAACTGGCGCTGGGCGAACGTGCCGTTTTACGTCCGCACCGGAAAACGCCTGCCCGCCAAACACACGGAAGTCGTAGTTCAGTTCAAAAAAGCCCCGTTTGTCCTGTTTCGCAACACGCCGATTGAACGTCTGACGACAAACCGCATTGTCATTCACATCCAGCCGGACGAAGGAATCACGCTTCATTTCGGCGCGAAGATTCCGGGTCCGATTGTCAATATGGGCGCGGTGGATATGGATTTTAACTACACCGAACATTTCGGCGAGCAAATCAGCACGGGCTACGAACGCCTGCTTTACGATTGTATGACGGGCGATGCGACGCTTTTTCAGCGCGTTGATATGGTCGAAGCGAGTTGGAGCATCGTTTCGCCGGTTCTGGATGTTTGGAGCGCGATCCCGGCGCGGGGTTTTCCCAATTACGCTGCCGGAAGTTGGGGTCCGGATGAAGCCGATGAATTGCTTGTGCGGGAAGGGAGAAACTGGAAAAATACGGTTGATTAATTTTTTATGACAAAAATTAAAGTCCTGCAAAATCTTTCAGAAATCAGCCGTTTTGCGGCGGAGAAATTCCTCGAAATAGGAAATCGGGCAATCACCGAAAATGGTCGTTTCACCATCGCTTTAGCTGGCGGTTCAACGCCGAAATCGCTTTATCAGTTACTTACAACCAATGAATTCAAAAATCTAATTGATTGGGGAAAAGTCTTTTTCTTTTTCGGCGACGAACGAAATGTTCCGCCTGACTCGGAAGAAAGCAATTTCCGA
>DATHTS010000214.1:0-1648 GCA_035462935.1 Pyrinomonadaceae bacterium | reverse complement strand
GTTCCAGCAGCCACAGAAAAATGGTGCGGGATACAAAGACCGCTGAGAAAAGATTTATCAAAAGCCCTAAGATGAGCGTTACGGCAAAACCGCGAATCGGTCCAGAGCCGTAAAGATAAAGGATTATCGCCGCAATGATTGTTGTAACGTGCGTGTCAACAATCGTGATAAACGCTTTGTCAAAACCCGTATCAATGGCTTTCGGCACAATATTTCCGGCTCGCAACTCCTCGCGGATGCGCTCGAAAATCAGCACGTTTGAATCAACCGCCATACCGATGCCGAGAATCAAACCGGCGATACCGGGCAAGGTCAGCGCCGAATCGAGCACGATAAGCGCGGCGAGCGTCAAAAGCATATTCAAAATCAGCGCGATAACCGCGTTGATTCCCGAACCGCGATAATAAATCAATATAAAAATGATGACGAAAATCAATCCGCCGACGGAAGCCGTTACACCAGAGCGAATCGAATCTGCGCCTAAACTCGGTCCGACCGTGCGCTCTTCCTGATATTCGATTGCCGCCGGAAGCGCGCCGGATTTCAGGGTCAAAGCCAAATCCTCGGCAGTTGATTTGACAAATCTGCCGGAAATTTCACCTTGATCGAAAATTTGGGATTTGATGTAAGCGATAGATTTCACCTGATCGTTGAGCACGACCGCCATATAATTGCCGATGTTTTTGCCCGTCCAGTCGCCGAATTTCTGCGCTCCGGTCGGTTTAAAGGAAAAGGCGATTTGATAATCGCTCTCCGCGCCCGTGCGCGAAACCGCCGCTGCGTCGCGCAGTTCCGAACCGTCAATAACCGCCGGAGTTTCCACAATTACAAATTGACTCGCCTGCTCAGGCTGCCCCGGTGTTTGAGTAGTGGTTGCATCGCGTTCGGTGTATGGATAAATTCTGCGATTCGGGGGAAGCTTTCCGCCGACGGATTGAAGCGCCGCCTGCTCGGTCGGAAAAGTCTGCACCGGAGAAGGATTCGGCGGGCTGACGACTTTCATCAAAGACAAACGCGATTCGGTGTTGAGCAGTTTTTTAACGCGCTCAGGATCATCAACACCCGGCATTTGAAGCAAAATCTGGTTGGAGCTTGCCGCGCCGTGCCGTTGAAGCGTCGGCTCTTTCACGCCGAAAGCGTTGATGCGGCTGTCAATAATCTGCATCGCCTGTTCGACGGCTTGTTCCTTCAAAACATTCTGCACCGTTGACGGCAAAGACCAGGTAATCGTATTGTCGCTTGTTGTTTCGTTCCAATTGACGAAATCAACTTTTCGCTTAACGGCGTCAATAACTTCCTGACCTATCGCCGGATCGCCGAGATTTAAGGTTATTTGGTATGTGCCGTCTTCGGCGATGTAAGAACCGTCCGTTACCCCCAGATTGGCTTCTTTGGCAGCATTCAGCGCGGCTTGATAATTATTTTCGGTTAATTTTTGAAGATAATCATCCGCCTTAACGCGCATCACAAGATGCGTTCCGCCCCGCAAATCCAAGCCGAGATTGATGTTTTCGGATAGGTTTTGCTTGATGCCGTTCCATGTAAAATCGCTCGCCGAAACCGAACCGCGAGGACCGAAGACAAGGTAAATTCCGATTAAAGTGATGGCGATAATGATTATCGTCCGAATCAATAAACTTCTGTTTTT
>DATHTS010000213.1:0-2347 GCA_035462935.1 Pyrinomonadaceae bacterium | reverse complement strand
AAGCGAATTGAAGCAGGCGAAAATATTGAAGAAGTAATAAAGCGAGGGGAAAATCAGCCGGATGAAATTGACGAATTTGTTCAGGGCGAAGTTCCTTACACTTGCGGGACGCTTTATTTTTCAGTCCAGAATCGTTTGGATCGCTATCCGTTTCCCGAACTTCGCTTGCCGGAAGGCGCAGGCGAGAGACTGCTCGATGTCGGCTGTAATTGGGGGCGCTGGACGATCACCGCCGCCGTGAAAGGTTTTAAGCCCGTCGGAATTGATCCGAGTCTTGATGCGGTTTTAGCCGGGAAGCGAATTTCCCGTCAGCTTGGCGTTAAAACCAATTTCGTTGTCGCCGATGCCAGATTTTTACCGTTTTCCGCCGATGTTTTTGATGTCGGATTTTCCTACGGCGTTTTGCAGCATCTCAAAAAGGGAAATGCCCAAACAGCTCTCGACGAAATGTCGCGGGTTACGAAAAACGGCGGGCGGATTTCGGTGCAGATGCCGAATAAATACGGAATTCGCAGCTTTTATAATCAATTGCGGCTGGGAACTCGTGAAGCGCAGGAAGGCGGCGAAGTTTTTTACTGGACGCCTGAGGAATTGATAAAAACCTTTTCCGAGAAATTCGGTGAAACTGAGATGTCGGCGGATTGTTATTTCGGTTTGGGAATTCAAAAAAACGACGCTGATTTGCTGCCTTTGCCGTATCGGATGGCGGTTTATTCGTCGGAGTTTTTGCGTGGTTTGAGCAAAAAAATGTCGTTTATGACGAAAGTTGCCGACAGCGTTTATTTGGATTCGATAAACCGTAAAAAAACGTAAAAATAAAATTTAGTTTTAATAAAAATGAGTGTTATTTTAGGAATAAATACCTTTCACGCCGGTTCGTCCGCCGCGATTGTCATTAACGGCGAGCCTGTAGTCGCGCTTGCCGAGGAAAGATTAAATCGCGTTAAGTATTACGCGGGTTTTCCCAAGCTTTCGATTTTGAAATGTTTGGATGCGGCAGGTTTAAAGTTTTCCGATATTGACGCCGTCGCCGTCGGGCGCGATTCGTCCGCCAATCTGCATAAAAAACTGGAATTTGCTTTGCGAAATCCCTCGCGGCTTTTGAATTTTGCGCGAATCCGAAGCAAAAGCAAAACCTTCGACGACCTGAAATCTTTAATTTCAGCCGAATGCGAGATTGATGTGGCGCAGCTAAAATTCAAATCCTATAACATCGAGCATCATCTGGCGCACACGGCGAGCGCGTATCTGGCTTCCGAATGGGAAAAATGCGCGGGGATTACGGTTGATGGCTCGGGCGATTTTGTTTCCTGTATGCTTTCGGAATGCGTCGGCGACGAAATTCGTCCGCTTCAAAGAGTTTTTGTGCCGCATTCATTGGGAACGCTTTACACTGCCGTCTGCCAGTTTATCGGTTATCCGAAATACGGCGATGAAGGCAAAGTTATGGGACTTGCGCCGCTCGGTCAAGATACTTACACGGAGTTTTTTGAGCAGATTTTAAAGCCGACCCCCAAAGGTTTTGAATTGAATTCCGAATATTTCCTGCCTTTCGGCGCGAATCAGGGAATGGAAATTAACGAAGCGGGCGAAATGGTCGTGCATCGGCTTTATTCGGATTTGTTTATCAAGGAGTTGGGCGAGCCGCGCCAGCCTTACGCGGAAATTACACAGCGCGATATGGATGTCGCTTTCGGTTTGCAGAGGATTTTCGAGAAATATTATATGTATCTGCTCAATCTGCTGCACGAAAAATTTCCGTCCGAGCGAATTTCGATGGCGGGCGGCTGCGCTTTGAACAGCGTCGCCAACGGCAAACTGCTTTTGGAAACGCCTTTTCGGGAAACCTGTATTCAGCCCGCCGCCGGAGACGACGGCTTGGCGCTCGGCGCGGCGCTTTACGTCAGCAATTGCGTGCTGAAAGAAGGCAATCGCTGGGTTATGAAAAACTCGTATCTCGGCGATGAATACTCGGACGAATTTATCAAATCCGAGCTTGAAAGATATAAAATTCCCTATCGAAAGTTAGAGCGCGAAGAGCTTTTGGAGCAAACGGCGAAGGTAATAAAAGAGGGCAACGTCGTCGGCTGGTTTCAGGGCAGAATGGAATGGGGACCGCGCGCGCTGGGAAATCGCTCGATTCTGGCGCATCCCGGATTTCCGAATATGAAGGACATTCTGAACGCCCGCATCAAACACCGCGAATGGTTTCGCCCGTTCGCGCCATCGGTTTTGCAGGAGCGGCAGACGGAAATTTTCGAGCAGGATCACCCGTCGCCTTTTATGCTTCACGTTTATAAAATCCGATCGGAATGGCGCGAGCGGCTTTCCGCCGTTAATCACGTTG
>DATHTS010000212.1:0-4494 GCA_035462935.1 Pyrinomonadaceae bacterium | reverse complement strand
TTTCTATAGTGTTCGGCGCTGAATTACCTTCGCCCGCGATTTCAATCTTGCGAGCTTTCGTTTCTTCGCGTTTCGGCAGAGTGACGCGCAAAACGCCGTTTGTAAAATCGGCGGTCGCGCCTTCAGCCGTTACCGTCTGCGGCAAAGTGAACGAGCGCGTGAACGAGCCATACGAGCGTTCGACGCGGTGATAATTGTCGCCCTCATCTTTTTTCTCAAATTTTCTCGAACCGCTCAGCGTAATGACATTGTTTTCAATCGAAAGATCAATATCTTCGCGGCTCATTCCGGGAAGCTCGGCTTCCAGAACCAGAGTGTCCTTGTTCTCGAAAATATCAACATTCGGACTCCACGCGCCGCTCGTAAAACCTTCCTGGTTAGAGCCGTGCGACAAATTCGTCATAAAAAGCCGGTTCATTTCATCCTGTAAACTTCTTAATTCACGAAAAGGATCATATTTGATAATGTTCATAATCGTTACCTCCTAAAAAGTTTGTTGTTTTCGACTAAATTGTTAGTCTGAAATAATAATAAAACCTGAGTGCCTCGTTGTCAAGTCTTGCGCAAAAAATTTTCTGACAGCAAAAATTTAACTTTTATGCTTTTTTAGATGACACTTTACGCTTCTGTCGGTTATATTTAGCGAGAGCAATTTCCAAAATAAAGAAAATCTGCATTTTTCGCGTTTGTCCGCGGCTAAATTATAAATAATGAATATTTTTCGTGAAATTCTTTCGCCTTTAATCGCCGTTATCGCCGCGTTTATCGTCGGCGGCATCATCGTTTTGATAATCGGCGACAATCCAATTGAAACTTACAGGCTTTTAATTGGCAATTCTTTCGGCTCGCTGAGAGATATCGGCTATATGCTTTTTTACGCTACGCCTTTGATTTTCACGGGTTTGGCGGTCGCGGTCGCGTTTCGCTGCGGGCTTTTGAATATCGGCGCGGAAGGGCAGCTTTACGTTGCCGCTTTTGCAACCGCCTGGGTCGGGATTAAATTCGGCGGAACGATTGTTAATGTTTTCGGGGAAGAAGTTAATTATTCGTGGATGAGCCTACCCGCGCTTCTGCTCGTGCCGCTTTGTATTCTGACAGCGATTGTTGCGGGCGGAATCTGGGGATTTATTCCGGGTTATCTGAAAGCGAAATTCGGCTCGCACGAAGTTATCAACACGATCATGCTGAACTTTATCGCTATCGCGCTGGTCAGCTATTTCACGCAGTATTATTACAAACAAGCGGGCGACCCGATTATGCAGACCGTCCCCATCGGCGAAGCCGCGCACATTCCCCGCATCAGCCAATTCATTCCCGGAATGCCTGATTTTGTGCCTCTGAGCGTCGCGTTTCTGATTGCGATTTTAATGTGCGTTCTCGTTTACATTTTCCTCTGGAAAACAAAATGGGGCTACGAGCTTCGCGCCGTCGGCGAAAACCCTTCGGCGGCGGAATACGGCGGAATCTCGCCGCAAAAACAAATTATCATCGCCATGACCATTTCCGGCTCGCTCGCCGGGATGGTGGCAATCGGCGAAGTTTTAGGCAATCGTTATCGCTATTATCACGATTTTTCAGGGGATGTCGGTTTCTTGGGAATTGCCGTCGCTCTTCTCGGCAGGAATCACCCGCTAGGAGTCTTTCTGGCGGCGATATTTTTTGCGATTCTCTATCGCGGCGGGGTTTTTGTTGACGCGTTTACCGAGCATGTTTCCAAGGATTTGGTGGAAGTTCTTCAGGCAGTCGTAATTTTGTTTGTAGCTTCATTACAGAGATTTTCAAAGAAGTAAGCAGTAAGCAGTGAGCAGTGAGCAGGAAAAAACTGCTCACTGCTTACCGCTCACCGCTCACTATTTTACTATGAACGAATTTTTTACAATATCCATTTTATCAGCTTTATTCTTTTCGACGATCCGTTTCGCCACGCCTTTGATTTTCGCGGCGCTCGGCGGAATGTTTTCCGAGCGTTCGGGCGTTATCAACATCGCGCTTGAGGGCTTGATGCTGGCAGGCGCGTTTACGGCGGCGGTCGTAACTTATGAGGTCGGAAATCCATTTATCGGGCTTTTCTGCGGAATGCTGGCAGGCGGGGTTCTGGCTTCGATTTTTGCCGTATCGGTCATTAAGTTTGAAGCCGACCAAGTTGTGGCGGGTTTCGCCATAAATATTCTTATGCTCGGACTTCCCGCGCTGATCAGCGGGGCAATTTACGATTCGACCGGTTCGACCGAGCAAATTGCCAAAGAGTTTCTTTTGCCCGAGTTTTTTAATATCAATATCGCTTCCGTTTTAGCTCTCGCGCTCGTGCCGGTTTGTTGGTATGTGCTTTATAAAACGCCTTTCGGTTTAAGGCTGCGGGCGACAGGCGAAAATCCGGCGGCGGCG
This sequence comes from Pyrinomonadaceae bacterium, assembly GCA_035462935.1. Classification (GTDB taxonomy): domain Bacteria; phylum Acidobacteriota; class Blastocatellia; order Pyrinomonadales; family Pyrinomonadaceae; genus DATHTS01. Next base: position 2,109 of record DATHTS010000212.1, on the reverse strand, counting down.
GATGCGGCGGGCGTAAGCGTTATTCGTCTTAGATATTTGGCGGTAATTTTATCAGGAGTTTTAGCGGCGGCGGGCGGAGCGTATCTTTCCATCGGGCAATCGTCTCTGTTCACGCGCGGAATGACCGCCGGGCGCGGATTTATCGCGCTTGCCGCGCTGATTCTGGCAAAATGGAAACCTGTCCCGGTTTTGCTCGCCTGCCTGTTTTTCGGGTTTACCGAAGCCTTAACAATTCCGCTCGCTAACGTCCAACTTCCTTCGGGCGAAAACATTCCCGTTCAATTTATTCAAATAATTCCGTATGTTTTAACGATTATCGTTCTGGCAGGATTTATCGGTTTGTCGCGCGCGCCGAAAGCGCTCGGGATTCCGTATCGAAAGGAAAAATAAAAGGAAGCAGATTATCGGCTTCCTTCCAATTTCAAATTTAATAGTTGATTAAGCGAAATGCCTTGCTGCATTGCTTCGAGGGCAAGTTGACGATGCATATATTCGGGCATACGCAAAACTAAGCGTCCGCTAAAAGAGCGTTTGCCAAAAGGTTCTGGAATCGGTTCGCCCGTTTCTTTCAAGTCATTCAGAACAAAATTGACAACATCTCTGATTTCGCGTAACGCTTCTTCCTGCGTTGCTCCATGGGCGGCAAGCGACGGAAATTCAGCAACGCGGGCAACAAAGGCATTGTCTTCTTCTGCCCAACCGACGGTGTAAAGATATTGTTCTGCTTTCGGCAAACTTCCTTTTTTATTTTTGACCTGTTTTTTAGTCGTTTTGTTCATTTTTCTTATCTTCTTCAAGTTCTTTTAATTTACGCAGAGCGTTGAGAACCTGACGCACTTGATAAGGTTTGGCATTTTTATCTCTTCCCTTTTGCAAGTTGATTCGCGGATCGCCTTGCCAAGGAGTTTTGAAAATATGATGACTGCCGCTGATGCGATAGTTTCCAAAAAATTGTTCGCAGTTTGCCAAGAGCTTAGAAAAACGAATCTGTTTCGCTTCCTCTAAACCTTGAATTGCTTTTTCAAGCAATACATTTTTTTTCATTTTTTAATCTTTAAATTTCAATGTTTATAATAAATTTTGGCAAACTCGAGAAAATGATACTATATCAAGTATCAGACAACAAAGGACAAGTTTTAATTTCCTCATAACCTATGTTTGTGGTAAAAAATTAAAAACCTATGAGCTACGAAAAAGCGCAGGAAGCGACGGAGTTTATCCGCTCGAAATACGACAAGGAAATAAAGGTCGCGCTCGTTTTGGGCAGCGGACTCGGCGCTTTTGCCGAAGGATTGGAAAACCCGGTGAAGATTCCATATGAGGAAATTCCGCATTTTGCGCGTTCGACTGTTCAGGGACACGCGGGCAGACTTGTTCTCGGCGAAGTCGAAGGCGTTTCGGTCGCTGTTCAGCAGGGGCGCTTTCATTATTACGAAGGCTACGATATGCAGCAGGTCGTTTTCCCGATTCGCGTTTTCGGCGTGCTTGGAATCAGGAATTTAATTCTCACAAACGCGGCGGGCAGCGTTCAGACTTCTTTCAAACAGGGCGATCTGGTTTTAATCCGCGATCATATCAATCTGATGGGCGTTAATCCTCTGCGCGGCGCGAACGATGAAAATTTTGGCGTCCGGTTTCCCGATATGACCGAAGTTTATGACAAAAAGCTTCAGGAAATCGTGGCGACGGAAGCCGAGAAAATGGTCCGGGAAAAAATTGAAAGCGGTAAATTGAAAAGCTCTAAACTTTTCCTGCGGCGCGGCGTTTACTGCGCCTTATCAGGTCCGAGCTACGAAACGCCCGCCGAGATCAGGATGATGCGCCTGCTCGGCGCGGATGTCGTCGGAATGTCCACCGTGCCGGAAGCGATTGCCGCGCGGCATCAGGGAATGAAAGTGCTGGCGATTTCCTGCGTAACGAATTTTGCCGCCGGAATCACCGACGATGTTATTCACCACGAAGAAGTAATGGAAACGGGAGCGAAAGTTGCGGATACTTTTAAAGAATTGCTGAGGAGAATTATTCCGAAATTAGTCTGAAGTCTGGAGTTTTGAGTCTAAAGCAGGAAAAAGCGACTGACTCAAGACTCAAGACTCAAGACTCAAGACT
>DATHTS010000211.1:0-13353 GCA_035462935.1 Pyrinomonadaceae bacterium | reverse complement strand
GTGTGGCGTTTCTCGCTTTTACAGGATCATAAACCGCTTCTTTGGAAATACCGACGCGGTTTTCCCGAAACGCCTTGAGAATGTCCGATTCGGGAACAGCATCCATACCTTCAAACTGTAAATCGCGGATAATCGGCAGTTCCTTTACTTCAAAAATAACGTTCACGCCGCCGCGCACGCCCGGTTCGGTCAAAACACGGGTCTCAGTTTTGTCGAAAAAATTCAGCGAGAGAAGCTCTCTTAAATCGCGCTCAAGCTCTTGTGGATTATAAACATTACCCGGACGGGTTTTGATGTAATAAAGCAAATCCTCGTCGCGCAGACGACGATTGCCCTGAATATCAACTGATTCAACCAGTTGCTGCGGTGCGGTGATTTCAGTTTTCGGAGTGTCTTTGGCTTTTTCCACCGATTCGGCGGAGATAGAGAGAATAGGAAGAGCCAAAACCGTAAAACCTATTAAAACAAGCCCGAAAGCCCGAAGAGTTTGCATAAAACCGATTTTCCTTAATAATTGCAAGTTTTTTATATACAGACGCTTGTTTCCAAAAATCAAAATAATATCTTTTCAAGCGCGGATATTCAAAGTCAGATTGATACGCGAACTTGGATTCAGACAGTCAATTCTTGGTTGCTTGCCAACAAACTTACGAATTATACAGATAAATAGGTAAAAAGAAAAATGACTAAAGCCGCCGCCGAACTTCCTGCGTTTTCATTTTAATTTTTGCTATCATTAAATCTATGGACAAACTCATACACGGAACAGCCGCCGATGAGACCATCCGATTTATGGCGGCTATCACAACCGACACGATTATCGAAGCCGTCCGCCGACATCAAACATCCCCGACCGTTACTGCCGCCTTCGGGCGCGTGATGACCGGAACGCTTCTGCTCGGCGCGAGCTTGAAGGAATTTGACCGCTTAAGCGTAAAGATTGACTCGATCGGCGCGGTCGGCGGAATCGTCGCCGAAACGAATAAGGAGGGAACGGTGCGCGGCTATGTTCGCAATCCGCGGGTCGAGGTTCCGACCAAACAAAACGGTAAATTCGATGTGAGCGCAATTATCGGCGACGGAACTTTTTACGTTATACGCGAATCGGGTTACGACATCGGGCTGCACCGCGAGCCGTATGTCGGTTCAGTGCCGATTGTTTCGGGCGAGATCGCCGAGGATTTCGCTTTTTATCTGGCGAAATCCGAGCAGATTCCGTCCGCCGTTCTGCTCGGCGTTCTCTTGCAAAACTCCGCGCCGTTTGTTACGGCTTCGGGCGGCGTGATTTTGCAAATGATGCCGGGCGCGGATGAAAAGGTAATTTCCGAGATTGAAAAGAATATACAGGAAGCGCCGCACCTGACCGCGATTATTCGTGAAGGAGCGCGGGTAAACGAGCTTTTACAAATGGCTCTGGGCAAGATTGATTTTTCGATTCTGGAAGAAAAAGAGGTCGCATTTTCCTGTAACTGCTCGTTTGAACGGGCGGTTTCGCTCATTTCCTCGCTCGGCAAAACCGAAGTCGGAGCGATGCTTGAAGAAGATCAGGGCGCGGTGATGACCTGCGGTTTCTGCAACGAAACTTACCGGCTGAATGAGGACGATTTGCGTGAAATTCTTGAAACCGAAATGGTTTGATAAAGTGAGAGAGTGAAAATGGGAAAAAGTGAAAAAGTGAATCTAAAATACCAAGCAGCAATTTCACTTTTATCCTTTTACACTTTGGTTAATTTGACAGTTTTCCGAGATGTGCTTAAAATCTCGTTAAAAATCCAAAGCAGTATCCGGGGGTTTAATAATGGACGCATTTAAACAGACTGAAAAAGCTGTCGGTGTCGAAGTATCTCAAGCGGTGATGAAAGCCGTCTGTTTGGATGCGGGCGGAAATTTGATTAATTCCCATCATTCCGCGCTCGACAGAACGAAGGATACCGCCCCGCAGCTTGTCAATTTTATCAATGAATTAGATAGAAAATTCGACGGGTTCGACCGGCTCGGAGTAACTATTCCGGGACTGATTGACCGCGACGCCAAGCGCGTCGCTTATTCGACGCATATTCCCGAACACGAGGATATTGATTTTCTCGGCGAGCTGGAAAAAATCATTAAACAAAAAATTCTGGTCGAGAACGACGCCAATGCTGCCGCTTACGGCGAGTTCGTAGCGGGCGCGGGTCGCGGAAGCCGGAATTTATTTTACGCGACGCTCGGGACAGGAATCGGCGGCGCGTTTATTATTGACGGCAAACTTTGGCGCGGAGAAAGCGGCTTTGCCGGTGAATTCGGCTACGTCGCCATCAATTCCGACGGAATGCGTCTTGAAGACGTGGCTTCTTCCGCCAACATTATTCGCCGCACGAGGATGAGATTTCACCGGGATCACACATCCTCGCTCAATGAAATCGGCGAGGAATCAATAACTATCGCCGACGTTGTGCGCGAAGCGAATAGAGGCGACGATTTCGCCCAGATGATGCTGCAAAGAACCGGGATGTATGTCGGAGCGGCGATTGCCGGGGTGATAAATTTACTGAATATCGAAAAAATTGTGGTCGGCGGCGAGATTATGCAAGCCGGGCATTTCGTGCTGGACGCGATTACGCGGCGCGCCCGCGAGCTTTCCTTTGCGCCGAGTTTTGCGTCAACGGAAATTGTCGAAGGTGAACTCGGTGAAAACGCTTCGGCTATCGGCGTTGCTCTGCTGGCAAAAGGAAGCAACGGTTAAAGTATAAATAGAAAATTTTTATATGCTTTATGAGTCAAACTAATTTAGTGAAAACTTGCACAAGGCTTGCGGAAATTTTATTTTCAAAACTAGTGGTTTGCGGATTTTTTTAGATTAGGTAAAATCGAAAAAGGTTTTAAAAAATAAATTAATTGAAGTTTGTCTAATGATTTAGCTCGAATTCGTTCGCAAATACGAGGTTAGGCGAATTCTAAATAACTGAAAAAATGGCTCAAGTTTTTAATCGCAGCGCAAATAACGTCGCTAAGATAAGCCTTGTGGTGGCGGCAATCTTAGCCGGAACCGCCTTTTACGTCTATACGCAGGTCGCCAGATCGTCGTATTTGACCGGCGCGTTTATAGAAAAACAGCAGCCCGTGCAGTTCAGCCACAAACACCATACCGGCGACGACGGCATTGATTGTCGTTACTGTCATACGACGGTCGAAACGACCGCCACCGCCGGGATGCCGCCGACGCAAACCTGTATGAACTGCCACAACCAGTTATTTGCCGACCAGCCGTATCTCGAACCTATCCGCGAAAGCTTCCGGGAAAATATACCGATTCAGTGGGAAAGGGTTCACGATCTGCCTGACTACGTTTATTTTAATCACAGTATCCACGTAGCGAAAGGCGTCGGATGTTCGACCTGCCACGGGCAGATTGATAATATGCCGGCTGTTTTTCAGGTGAATACTTTGCAGATGGAATGGTGTTTGTCGTGTCACCGCCAGCCGGAAAACTTCATTCGCCCGAAAAGCGAGATTTACAATACGAATTGGAGCGACGGCGATTTGTCGCCTGAACAGAGACAAACCTTAAAGACAAACTACAAGATTCGAGGAAAAGAAGAATTAACGAACTGTAACATTTGTCACAGATAGACTTTGAATTTAGCCGAAAAATTGTGTTTTTGGATTATCAACTAAGGAATTGAAAATAAGATGCCGAGCAAAGACAGCAAAACAAACTTTGCATTACTGCGCGACCAGATTTTAGCGCAAAAAGAAAAAACCGGAAAAGAATATTGGCGAAGCGTCGAGGAATTTGTGGACGCGCCGGAGTTTGAAGATTTTGTCAAACGCGAGTATCCGAACCACGCCGACGAATGGGACGATTCATTAAGCCGCCGCCATTTTATTAAAATTATGGGCGCGTCTCTGGCGCTCGCCGGCTTGAGCGGCTGCGTTATTCAGCCGCCGGAAAAAATCGTGCCCCGCGTTACGTCGCAGGAAGACTTTTTGCCCGGCAAGCCGCTGTTTTTGGCAACGACGATGACGCTCGGCGGGCGCGGCGTCGGCGTCTTGGCGGAATGTTACGAAGGTCGCCCGATAAAAATCGAAGGCAATCCCGAACATCCGGGAAGTCTCGGCGCAACCGACGTTCGGGCGCAAGCCTCGCTTTTACAGCTTTACGATCCTGACCGCTCGCAGAGCGTTAATTATCGCGGAAACCTGGGAACCTGGCAGGCTTTTTCGACTGAGCTTCGCGCGGTAATCGAGCAAAATCGCGCGGACGGCGGAGCGGGAATCAGATTTTTGACCGAAACCATTGTTTCACCCACGCTTATCTCTCAATTCAGACAAATTTTTCAAGAACTTCCAAACGCCAGATTGTATCAATACCAGCCCGTCAACGAAGATAATGCGACGGCTGGAGCGATGATGGCGTTCGGCGCTCCGGTTAATACGGTTTACAGATTCGATCAGGCGCAGCGCGTTTTGTCGCTGCAAGACGATATATTTTCGAGCTTTAACGTCCGCTACACCAAAGATTACATACAGCGCCGCAAATTCAGCGAGCAGCAGACGGATATTAACCGGCTTTATATGGTCGAAACGACCGTAACGATTACGGGCGCGAAAGCCGACCACAGGCTCGCCGTCAAGCCGAGCCAGATGATCGAAGTTTCCAAAGCTATTGCCGCAACGCTGGGAGTTACGGGAGCGAATCCAAACACGGCGGGCTTTACGCCGGAAATGATCGAGTGGATAAACGTGATGGCGAAGGATTTGCAGGCATTTCGCGGCAGGTCAATCGTTACGGCGGGCGATGAACAGCCGCCGATGGTTCACGCGCTGGCGCACGCGATGAATCAGGCGCTCGGAAATGTCGGCACGACCGTTACTTATACCGAACCGCTTCAGCCGAATGCCGAACAGCTTCAAGTCGAAAGTTTGCGTCAATTGATTCAGGAGATTGATGCGGGCGCGGTGAGAATGCTCGTAATCCTGGGCGCAAATCCGGTTTATTACACTCCGGCGGATTTAAAGCTGAACGCGGAAAGAATGAACAAAATTCCGCTTCGGATTCATCTCGGTTTATATTCGGACGAAACGGCTGAGCTTTGCCATTGGCATATTCCCGAAAAACATTATCTTGAAATGTGGAGCGATACGCGCGCTTACGACGGCACGGTTTCGATCGTCCAGCCCGCTGTTCAACCGCTTTATGATCCTTCTCGAAGCGTTCACGAAGTCGTTCAGCTATTTCTCAGGGAAAATTTCGATCAGCGCGATTACGATATTGTGCGAAGTTTCTGGCAAAGACAAACTCTTACCGGCGGTTCTCCGTCAGCAGTTTTGACGGCAGGAGCGAAAACCGGTGCGACGAATACCACGCAAACTCAACCGCAAACCGCGCCGAACGCGAATCAGCAGGCGACACAGCAGCAAGCAACAACGCAGACAAATCAGAACGTGAAGCCGACACCGGCGGCTTCGCCCGCGGCGGCGCAAACCGGCAATACGACCGGCGGGCAAGCGACCACCGGGCAGAATCAGCAAGCTGCGACAACCGCGGCAACCACCAATTTTGAGGATAATTGGCGCAGAGTCGTTCACGACGGGCTTATTCCGAACACGGCGTCACCGGCGAGAACGGTTTCGGCAAACACCGGGTTTTTGGGTCAGCCGACGATTCCGATTGCGAATACCGGCGGCGGAAATGTGGAAATTTCCATTTTGCCCGATCCGACCATTTATGACGGACGTTTCAGCAATAACGGCTGGCTTCAGGAATTGCCGAAACCTCTGACTAAAATCACCTGGGACAACGTCGCTCTGATCAGCCCGCGCACGGCTAGAGATTTAAAGCTTAATTTGCCGAAGGATCATAACGATTATGCCGGAGGCGATTTGCCGTATTCCTTCATAAATTCAAAAGGCGGAAATCTGGTTTCCGATTTGGTGAGACTTAATTATCAGGGCGCGGAAATCTTGAAAGATGTTCCGATCTGGGTTCAACCAGGTCAACCTGACGGTGTAATTACGATTACTCTCGGTTATGGACGAGCCCGCGCCGGTCTTATCGGCACAGGGATTGGCTACAACGCATATGACGTGCGCCGCTCTGATGCGCCGTATTACGGCACGGGTAGTATTACCCCAACCGGCGGACAAATGCATATTGCTTCGACGCAGATTCACTTTAATATGGAAGGGCGTGATCTTCTGCTCGCATATGATGTCGAAAATGCCGCTGCTTTAGGCAATGAACGCAAAAAGTACGAAGAAAAATACGCCGGTTATGACAAATCAATGTATCCGCAGTATGAATACAACGGCTACAAGTGGGGAATGACGATTGATCTTAACAACTGCGTCGGCTGTAATGCCTGCGTGATTGCTTGTCAGGCGGAAAACAATATTCCTGTTGTCGGGAAAGAGCAAGTCGAGCGAAGCCGCGAAATGCACTGGCTGCGGATTGACGCTTATTATAAGGGCGATGATGTCAACAATCCTGAAGGACCTTATTTTCAGCCGGTTCCCTGCATGCACTGCGAGCTTGCCCCGTGTGAGCCGGTTTGTCCGGTTCACGCGACGGTTCACAGCGCGGAAGGGCTAAACGATATGGTTTACAACCGCTGCGTCGGAACGCGCTACTGCTCGAACAACTGCCCGTATAAAGTTCGCCGCTTTAACTTTATGCTTTACGCGGATTGGGATACGCCGCAGTATAAATTAATGCGAAACCCGGAAGTTACCATCCGAAGCCGCGGCGTAATGGAAAAATGCACTTACTGCGTTCAACGTATCGCGGCGGCGCGTATCGAAGCCGAAAAAGACCAGCGCAAAATACGCGACGGCGAGATTTTAACCGCTTGTCAGGCGGTTTGCCCGGCGGATGCGATTGTTTTCGGGGATTTGAACGACGAAACCAGCCAGGTCGCGCAGCTTAAAAGAGACCCGCGCGATTACAAGCTGCTGAACGTAGAATTGAATACACAGCCGCGCACGTCCTATTTGGCGGCATTAAAAAATTACAACAAGGAAATGCCTGACTACCGGGCGTTGGAAGCGCGTAAAAGTGAGGAGCAAAAACCCGAGGGCGAACGCCACTAATTAGTTTTGAGTTTTTAGTTTTGAATTTTGAGTTGAAAAATACTTCTTGAACTTTGAACTTTGAACTTTGAACTTTGAACTTAAAAGTATGCAGGACGCGAAAGACATTCAGAGAAGATTATTTCCGCCGATGGTGGAAGGCAGGCACGATTTTGGCACGGTAACGGACAAAATCAATGATTGGACGCTGAAAAAGCGCACCCCGTTCGGCTGGTTTATCGGTTTCGGGATAGCGTTTCTTATTGCCCAGCTGCTTTTAGTGACGGTTACATACCTGCTTGCCAAGGGAATGGGAATCTTCGGAAACAATCAGCCGGTCGGCTGGGCGTTTCCGATTATTAATTTCGTCTGGTGGATCGGTATCGGACACGCCGGAACGCTTATTTCGGCTATCTTACTGCTGTTAAATCAAAAATGGCGCACGTCAATCAATCGTTTCGCCGAAGCGATGACGCTATTCGCCGTAGCCTGCGCCGCGATGTTCCCGCTTCTGCATACGGGTCGTCCGTGGCTGGCGGCTTACTGGCTGTTTCCATATCCGAACACGATGGGGATCTGGCCCCAATTTCGCAGCCCTTTGATTTGGGACGTTTTCGCGGTTTCGACTTACGCGACGATTTCGCTTCTTTTCTGGTATGTCGGTTTGATTCCCGATCTTGCCACTCTGCGTGACCGAGCCAAGAACAAATATTTTAGAGTAGTTTACGCTTTGCTTTCCTGGGGCTGGCGCGGTTCGGCGCGGCATTGGCATCGTTATGAGCTGGCTTATTTAATGTTAGCGGGAATTTCCACGCCGCTTGTGCTTTCCGTTCACTCAATCGTCAGTTTAGACTTCTCGGTGTCGCAAGTTCCGGGCTGGCACGCCACGATTTTCCCGCCGTATTTCGTTGCCGGGGCGATTTTTGCCGGATTCGCAATGGTTTTGATTTTATGTATTCCTTTGCGCGTCTGGTATAACATGAAGGATTTGATTACCGATACGCACCTTATCCTGATGGGAAAAGTGATGCTGGCGACGGGTTTGATAGTCGTTTACGGCTACGCGATGGAAGCGTTTTTTGCCTGGTATAGCGCCGCTCAATACGAAACCTATATGATGTATAACCGCATCTGGGGCGGTCCTTACTGGTGGTCTTACTGGCTTTTAATCTTGTGCAACGGTTTATCAATTCAACTTTTGTGGTTCAAGCGTTTTCGTGAAAGCCCGTTCTGGCTGTTTTTGATTTCGATTGTCGTCAGCGTCGGTATGTGGCTGGAACGGTTTGTTATTATCATCACCAGTTTACATCGTGACTTTCTGCCGTCGTCTTGGGGAATGTTTTCTCCGACTATTTTCGACTGGTCGTTGTATGTCGGCACAATCGGGTTTTTCTTTACGTTGATTTTCCTGTTTGTCCGCTTCCTGCCGGTTATCTCGGTATTCGAGGTGAGGATGCTTCTGCCGCAGGCGCAGGTTGAACATCATCCGACAAAGCCTCATCCGAATTCCATAGAGGAAGAAGTTACCGAACCGGAAGGAGGAAAGGCGTAGATTTTTGTAAATTAAGATTGCAGTCAGCCGGAGTTTGCCCGCTGCCGGAATAAAAGGGCAACTCACCCATGCTAAGTCGGCTGCCAGCAAAATCAGGCTGACTGCAAGCCGAGGCAAAAAGATATGAGAGAGAATTTATACGGGTTGTTAGCAGAATTTGACACGCCGACCGAACTGGTCGAGGCGGCGGCGAAAATCCGCGACGAAGGCTACACGAAAACCGACGCTTTCTCGCCGTTTCCGATTCACGATATGGACGAGGCTCTCGGCATCAAGCGCACCATTCTGCCGTATCTGGTTTTTCTCGGCGCGATTGCCGGGCTTTTGAGCGGCTTGGCTTTACAGGTTTATGTTCACTATATTGATTACCCGATGAATGTCGGCGGTCGCCCGTATATCAGCATCCCGGCGTTTATTCCGCCTTCATATGAATTGACGATTTTATTTGCAGGTTTCACGGCGGTTTTCGGAATGCTTTTTCTAAACGGTCTGCCGCAGCCGTATCATCCGGTTTTCAACGTGCCGCGTTTTGCTTTGGCGACACGGGAAAAGTTTTTCTTATTAATTGAAACCAAAGACCCGTTATTTGATTACGAAAAAACGAAAGATTTTATGCAAAGTTTGAACCCGCAGGAGGTTTTCGATGTTGATGAATAAACCGCAAGCGGAAGGAAAAAGGAAAAAGGAAAAAGGAAAAGTGAAAAGGGCGCGTTTGTTAATTTTTGCCTTTTGCCTTTTGCCTTTTGCCTTAATAGGCTGCCGTTACGATATGCAGGACACACCGCGTTACGAAGTCTATGAAAAAAGCGATTTTTTCGCTGACAACCGCGCTTCGAGAGATTTGCCGGAAGGAACCGTTCCGCGCGGCTTTTTGCGCGACAACAAAGCGTTTTATACGGGCAAAAGGGAAAATGCGGGCGGAGCGACGACATCCGCGCCCGTGCAGACAACGACGGATGCCGCAGGTAATACTCTGGTAACAAGTTTTCCCGATGCGATAGATGAATTCCCCGTGCCGGTAACGGAAGAGCTAATCAATCGCGGGCAGGAGAGATACAACATTTATTGCAGCGTTTGTCACGGTCCGACCGGCAGAGGCGACGGAATGGTTGTGCGGCGCGGTTATTATCAACCGCCGACTTATCACGATGACCGCCTGCGAAACGCGCCCGTCGGGCATTTCTTTGATGTCATTACCAACGGCTGGGGCAGAATGAACAGTTATGCCGGGCAAGTTCCGGTCGCCGACCGCTGGGCGATTGTGGCGTATATTCGGGCTTTGCAAATCAGCCAGAATCCGAACGGGAATTTAACTATGACGCCGGGCGCTAATACGACCAACGCCAATGTCGCCAATGCGAATACAACGCAAGCGCCGCAAGTTTCGCCAAATGCGAACACAAACACAAACACGCAAGGAGGAACTAGGTGAGAGAGGACAGAACATTTTACGCGCCCGAACAAATCGGCAGTTGGCGAACGCTTGCGCTCGGCGCGGGCGGTGTTTTTACGATTATCTGGCTCGTCGGTTTGTTTTTTAATCCCGAACAGGCGCTTCGCTCGTGGATTTTAGGATTTATATTCTGGGCGGGCAACGGTATCGGCAGGCTCGGCGTTTTGCTTTTGCAGTATTTGACCGGCGGCGCGTGGGGCGTTGTTATCAGGAGAACACTCGAAGCCGGAATGCGGACTCTGCCTGTAATTGTTATTTTGTTTCTTCCGCTCGCCATCGGAATAAATCAGCTATACGAATGGACGCACCTGCCGGATGATCGAATTATTCAACATCGCGGCTGGTATATGACCGTCGGCGGTTGGATTGCGCGCTCGGTTGTTTACTTTATTCTGTGGGGCGTGATGGTTTATCTGCTCGACAAATGGTCGCGTGAACAGGATGCGGCAAACAGCCCGGAAGAAGCAATGGATCTTTTGAATAAAGCCTCGCGCTTTTCCGGTCCGACACTGGTTATTTATGTGCTGGTGGTTACGTTTGCGTCGGTTGATTGGATGATGACGCTCGAACCGCACTGGTTTTCGACGATTTGGGGCTTTTTGTTCGCCGCGGGCTGGGCTTTGAGCTGTTATTGCTTTGTAGTGGCGATTATGGCTTGGATGGCGGATAAACCGCCGATGGACAGAATTTTGGGCAAGCGGCATTTTCACGATATAGGTAAATTGATGCTCGCCCTGGTAATGGTTTGGGCTTATTTCAATTTTTCGCAATACCTGATTATCTGGGCTGGCAACCTACCGGAAGAAACCGCCTGGTATATTGCGCGAATGAAAGGAACCTGGGGCGTAATCGGCTTACTTTTATTATTCTTTCATTTTGCGTTCCCGTTTCTGGTTTTGTTGCAGCAGGATTTCAAACGAAAGGCTGGCTGGCTGGCAAAACTGGCAATTTTCATTCTGGTAATGCGGTTAATTGATATGTATTACCTGATCGGTCCAAGCCCGCGCATTGTCGAGCACGGGAGATTGGATTTTCTGGCTAATTTCAGTTGGATGGACATAGCCGCGCCGATTGCCGTGGGCGGAATTTGGCTGTGGTGGTTTTTCGGCGAATTGATGAAACGACCGCTTGTGCCGATAAACGATCCATATCTGGAAAACGCTATCGGTCACGGGAAAGGGCATTAAAAGTTTTGAGTTTTGAATTTTAAGTTTTGAGTTAAAGCGTTAATAGCGCGTTCCGAATTAAAAATTCAAAACTCAAAACTCAAAAAATTATGGTTACGAGACACGAGAAATCATTTGTTGATTATGACAAAGCGTATGAGACAAATCTCATCGGCTTGAGGGGAATTATCTATTTCGGGGTCGGTTTGTTTCTTTTAATTGTCATAACTTTCGGTTTGATGTGGGTTATGCTGGACGCGCTGGAAAGCGACGCGAAAGAAAAGGACAAGATAACGGCAAATCCGATGCAAATGACCGAAACTGATCGATTGCCGCCCGAACCGCGCTTGCAGTTGGCTCCGGGTTTCCGCGTCGAAGGAGCGAACGGTCCCGTGAATCTCGAACTCAGAGAGCCGCAATCGGAATATAACGTCCTTCAGCAGCAGTGGGATGAGATTTTAAAGAATGGAGAGAAAGACGCCCAGACAGGAACGGTCGTCACTCTGCCGATTAATGAGGCAAAACAAAGACTGCTTCAGCAGAATGTTAAAGCGAAAGCGGACGAAGAAGCGCAGAAAACTCTGGAAGACGCGCGGACGGTGATTAACGATTCGAGTTCGGGACGCACCGATACGATCAGAAGAAGGTAGTAAAAGGGAAGTAAAAATGAAAAAAAGTTCGGCAATTCGAGCAGTTTTAGGGCTGAAACTTTTCGCTGTATTAATAATTTCGGCATTTGCGCCGGTCGTTTTCGGTCAGGGTCAGCATTACGGGTCGCCGCTTTACTCGCCGCGAAAGTATGACCCGAATCAAGCGGGAACTAGCGACGGCTTGCCGAAGGCTTTAGACAACATCGGCATCGAGCAGAGACTCGGCGAGCAGCTTCCGCTGGAAGCCGAATTTAAGGATTCGGACGGCAATACCGTAAAACTCGGCGATTATTTTAACAACGGCAGACCGGTTATTCTGGCGCTTGTTTATTACGAATGCCCGATGCTTTGCAATGAAGTTCTAAACGGTCTGACCGGCTCGATCAAAGGAATATCCTTCGATGTCGGTAAGGAGTTCGATATCGTCGCCATCAGTTTTGACGCGCGGGAAAATGATAAACCCGGATTGGCTAAGAATAAAAAGGAAGGCTATCTGGGACGCTACGGGCGCGAAGGAGCGGATAAAGGCTGGCATTTCCTGACCGGGACGCAGGATTCGATTGATAAAGTTACCGAAGCGGTCGGTTTTAATTATCGCTGGGACGAGGAAACCAACCAGTTCGCGCACGCGGGCGGCGTGATGGTTGCGACGCCGGAGGGCAAGTTAGCCAGATATTTTTACGGAATTGATTACGCGCCGAGAGATTTGAAATTCGGAATTATGGAATCGGCTGAGAGCAAGGTCGGAAACCCCGTCGAGCAGCTTATGCTTTACTGTTTTCATTATAATCCCGCGACGGGAAAATACGGCTTGCTGGTGATGAGAGTCGTTCGCTTGGCGGCAATTGCAACGCTGATTGGTCTCGCCGGAATGTTTTTTATTTTTTGGCGTTATAACAAGAAACGAAACTTAAGGTAGTTAGCGAAAATTATGCTGGAGAATTCTTGGTTACCATTTTTTCCCGAACAGGCTTCCTCCTTTGCGTGGCAGGTGGATTGGCTGCATTTATATTTGATAGCCATTAGCGTGTTTTTTACCGTTTTAATCGTGGCGGTGATATTTATCTTCGCGGTAAAATATCGTGAAAAAGAAAAATTCGCCGTGCCGGATGAATTTCACGGTTCCATCCCGCTTGAAGTTACATGGTCAATCATTCCTTTTGTCGTCGCAATGACTTGTTTTCTCGGCGGCGCGATTGTTTTTTTTAATCAGCAGCGAACGCCCGAAGACGCAATGGAAATTTACGTCGTCGGAAAGCAATGGATGTGGAAATTTCAGCACGGTTCGGGACAGAGAGAAATCAACGAGCTGCACGTTCCGGTCGGGCGCAAAGTAAAATTGACGATGACAACCGAAGACGTTTTGCACGACCTTTATTTCCCCTCCTTCAGGACGAAAATGGACGTTGTGCCGGGACGTTATACATATCTTTGGTTCGAAGCGACAAAACCGGGCAAATACCATATGTTCTGCGCCGAATA
>DATHTS010000210.1:0-3072 GCA_035462935.1 Pyrinomonadaceae bacterium | reverse complement strand
TGGAAACGGAAGTTTCCGCGACGGCTTGCGCGGTTTCGTAATGCCGGGAGCGCAGGCAATTCGCCTGCGCTCGGGTAAAGAGGAGTTTTATGAAAAAAACAATATTTTTAATTTTAGTTTTAGTTTTCACCGTTTCGATTTTCGCCGCTTGTGAAAGCGTTGTTACAGATGTTCCGGCACCTGTGCCGTCGGCGGTTACGGATACGAGCTTTAATGAGATTTCACCGGCGGAAGCGCGAACAGCGGTTGAAAACAAAGACGTGCAATTTATTGACGTTCGCAGCGAAGCGGAATACGGCAGCGGACACGCGCCGAACGCCTTGAATTTTCCGCTCGATACCCTGGCGAACAATCTTGAAAAACTTGATAAATCGAAGCCGGTTTATGTGATTTGTGAAACGGGAAGGCGTTCGCAGGAAGGCGCGAAAATTTTGCATCAAGCGGGTTTCGCACAGGTTTTCACCATTGCGGGCGGCACTTCGGCTTGGATGGCGGCGGGCTTACCGGTTGAAAAAAATTCCGTTGATTCAAAAAGCAATTTAGAAGAAAAAACTGAAAACGCGATGCTCGCGGCTTTGGCTGATGAGCGGCGGGCGGTTGCCGAATACGAAGCGGTTCTCGAAAAATTCGGAGACGCTCGACCTTTTTCGAACATCGTCAATGCGGAAAAAAGACACAAAACGCATCTGCTTCCGCTGTTTAAAAAATATGGCGTCCAAGCGCCGGAAAATCAATTCAGAAAGGAAAAGGCGGAAGTTCCCGAAACTTTGATAGAAGCCTGCAAACAAGGCGTAGAAGGCGAAAAGGCGAACATTGCGATATATGACAATTTTCTTGAATTCGTGAAGGAAGCAGATATTCGGGAAGTTTTCACTTATTTACGTGATGCCTCAAAAAATAATCATCTGCCCGCATTTGAAAGATGCGCGGAAGGTCGCGGAAAGGGAATGGGAAGCGGGCGCGGAAAAGGTTTTTAGCTAGTTTGAAAAAAGATGAGAGATTTTTATTGGATTATCGGTTTTTTCGTGATTTGGCTTTTAATGCAGCTTGTAATTCTGCCGAAGCTCGGTGTTTCCACCTGACTTCGCGGCGCTTGCAGCGTCGAGTCTCGGCGCAAGAAAAATACAGTAGGGGATAAAGAATCTATTTAAAGCAGAGAATACAAGGAGGTTTTAAAATGAAACAGAAAAATTCATACGGCTTTAGCAAAACGGTCGAGCTATCGTTTGACGAAACCGTTGAGCGAACGCGCGATGCCTTGCAAAAGGAAGGCTTCGGCGTATTGAGCGAGATTGATATTGACGAAAAACTGAAAGAAAAGCTCGGCGTTGATTTTCGCCGCTATAAGATTTTGGGCGCGTGCAATCCGCCGCTCGCCTACAAAACTTTGCAGGAAGAAATTAATATCGGATTGCTGCTTCCGTGTAATGTGATTGTTTATGAAGCCGATGAGAAAAACAAATCGGTCGTCGCGGCGGTTGACGCTAAGGCTATGCTTTCGGCAGTCGGCGAAAATCCAAAGTTGAGCGAGGTAGCGCAGGAAGTTAATGAGCGTTTGCAGCGTGTTATGAAAAATATCTGATTCGCGCGAATCAGCCTTAAAAAAGTATAATCAGGCTGGAGGAAATGTTTTATGACGGACGAAAACGCCGACCGGGTTCGGGCTAATACTTCCGATGAGGTCAACGCGGAAATTGACCGCGAAATGGAAACGCGAGTGCAAAGCTATGCGGACGCAAATCATGAAGAAATTACGCAGAGAATCGAGGAACTCGAACGCGAATGGGATATGGAGCGCGTTCTTGAAACGAACGCATCTGCTATTGCGCTCGCGGGCGTAGGCTTATCGGCGGCGACTAACAATAAAAAATGGCTGTTTGTGCCGGGAGTTGTGTTGTCGTTTCTGTTTCAACACGCGGTGCAAGGATGGTGTCCGCCGGTTCCGATATTTAGGCGGTTAGGCGTCCGCACCCGGCAGGAGATTGACTCTGAAAAATATGCTTTGAAAGTCCTGCGCGGCGATTTCAATCAAACTTCTTCAAACACCGGCGCAGACGATTTTGAACAAGCGTGGGAAGCTCTGGAAACAGTTAAGAAATAAATAAGCTCAAGAAAAGTAAGAATATTTACTTTTGACTTTTATAGCGAAAATTTTCGCGTTCGGATGTGTGATTTTTCGCTATAAAAGCTGCAAGCGGCACGGTTGTTTTTGTTAATTGTTGAGAAAAGAGGTAATTACTCAAAGGCATAGATATTGCTCCTTTGAAGTTAAAGCTATCAGCTTTATACAAAAATTTTAAGGAGAATAAATTTATGAGTAATAAATCAACAGCGGCTACGGCTGCGAAAAGTAAAGAAACTGCAATTACCAAAACACCAAAAACTGTTAAAAAAGAAAACGAATTATCGCCGATGTTTATCGAAGCCGAAAAAGCCTTTGAGCGGCTCGCGGAAATGACTTCGAAAATAGGTCATCGGGCTTACGAATTTTTCCTGAAACGCGGCGGTGAATTCGGAAGAGAATTTGAAGATTGGTTTAAAGCCGAATCGGAAATTCTCCGTCCCGTGCCGGTAGAAATTACCGAAGCCAACGGAAACATAAACGTCCGCGCCGCCGTTCCCGGTTTTAAACCCCAAGAAATCGAAGTCAGCGTAAAAGGCGACCAATTGATTTTAAGCGGCGAAACCGAAATGAAGGAAAAACGCGAAGACGAAAACACCATTTACAGCGAATGGCGCAGCAATCGTTTCTGTCGTCAATTTACTTTATCGAGCGAAGTTGACGCGGATAAAGTTCAAGCCAATCTGAAAGACGGCATTTTGAATCTGACGATGCCGAAAATTCCAATGCGCGAACCCAAGCAGATTGAAGTTCAGGCTGAATAAAAGGCTGTGGAGAAAAATGAACAAAAAAAACTCCCCTCCTTTTTCAAGGAGGGGAGTTTTTCATATTTTAACTTGTTCCTAAAATCTAAAAGCTAAATCTCTGTTTTTCTCAGCTTGGATTATTTCAGAAGAATCGGCTAAGTTTCGTTCTGATGTGAAGGGTCGTTTGCCGAAGGCTGTTCTCCT
>DATHTS010000209.1:0-3894 GCA_035462935.1 Pyrinomonadaceae bacterium | reverse complement strand
ATTCCTGCAAACGATTATATTTTTTCAAAACTTCTCGCAATCTATCGTGCGGCAGAGCGTAAATCGTGTTGCCGTTATAACCCTTCATCGTTTCCGCTGCGACCATCGCGTTTAAGATAGCTTCTTCAGTCGCCTGCGCGGTCGCCCAAAAGAGCATATTGATTCGATCATTCGGAAGCATCGTGATATTTGCCAATCCCGTATCTTTGCTGATTTCGGCGGCGTTGGCGGTGGAAAAGGCGATGAAAATGTCGCCCGAAGAATTTTCGCCGCGCCCGCCGACGCTGCCGACGCCTAAGCTGACGCGCTGGGCGAGACGTTTAAGTTGATGCGGCAGCAGCGGCGCATCCGTCGCTACGACGACGATGATCGAGCCTTGCCCGTTATCGACTTTCCCCTGCGTCGGGCGCAAATCGGTGATTTCTCTACCAACGGGAACGCCTGCGACGGTAAAAAGCTGACGCGAGCCGTAATTCGCCTGCACGAGAACGCCGACCGTGTAGCCGCCAAAATTTGCGTCTAAAACACGCGAAGCCGTTCCCGTTCCGCCTTTGAAGCCGTGCGATGACATTCCCGTCCCGCCGCCGACGTTACCTTCGGCAATGGCGCCTGATTTCGCCGAATCCAGAGCCTGAAAAGCGTGTTCTTTTTTAACGTGAAAGCCGTTGATGTCGTTTAAAAATCCGTCGTAAGTCTCGGCAACGACCGGCAGGCTCAAATCGCCCGAATAACTGCCGCCCGAACTGCGCCTTGTGCCCCATTCGATGACGGCGTCGCGAACAATGCCGACGCTGTGCGTGTTGGTAATCATAATCGGCGAGCCAAGCCCGCCGGATTCTTCGATCCAGGTAGTGCCAGTCATCTCGCCATTACCGTTCAGCGCGTGCCAGGCGGCGAAAACGCGCCCTTGAAAAGTTTTCCCCTGCGGCAAAATCGCCGTCACGCCCGTGCGAACTGCCGTCTTGCCGTCACCGGAAATCAGCGTTGTGTAGCCGACTTCGACGCCTTTGACATCGGTTATCGCGTTAAATTGTCCCGTATTTCCGTCAAACGGAATGCCCAAATCACGCGCCCGCGGCTTGGTTTGAGCGTTTATTGAAGAT
Source organism: Pyrinomonadaceae bacterium (assembly GCA_035462935.1). Lineage (GTDB taxonomy): Bacteria > Acidobacteriota > Blastocatellia > Pyrinomonadales > Pyrinomonadaceae > DATHTS01. The sequence continues at coordinate 2,791 of DATHTS010000209.1, read as the reverse complement.
AGAAAAAGGACAAAAATAATTAAATTCGTCGTAATAAATTTTACCCGCATTTTATGTTCCTCATTAAATAAAGATTCGATTACTCGGTTCGCGTTCTCTCCATCGCAGCTTCGGAAACGCTAAAACCCATTTTCTTCCAAAACTCCGCGCTCCCGCGCCCCGCGCGAAGAACCCAAGTGATATGCTCATCATTTCCGATCAGTGTTTCGACAAGTTCGCGCCCGATGCCTTGCCCGCGTTTGTCTTCGGCGACGGCAACCGTTCCGATATAGCCGTTTGAAACATCATCGCATAAAGCGCGGGCGAAACCGACAATTTTTTCGCCTTCAAACGCGACAACCGTGCGGTCGGCATTTTCCATCATCCTGCGAAATCTCGCCGCGTCCGAGACGCGCTTTTCCCTGCCGTTTTCGGCGAGAAATTGTCGAACGGCTTCATAATCGGCGGGCGTTATCGGTCGGAATTGCATTTTTTAATTTTTACAAATTTATAAAATCAATTCTAGTTCAAGCCCGCGTAGGCGGGCGGCAAGCATGTAGCGCGTAGCGACAGCTACGGGAAAACGAGCCGGACAAAAATCCAGCTCGCGTAGGCGAGCGACAGAATCATTCAACGCCACAAATATCTCTCATCAAAATCAATCCCGCTTTTCCGCAAAAGTATCTTCATTTCTCCATCAAAATCGAATTTTCGGTGATGAATCTCTTGATCTTGAATATATTTTCTAACCGCCTCGACCTGCGATTCGCTGACGGAAAAAGCGGCATACCCATCCTGCCATTCAAATTTCGGATGAATATGTTTTTTCGCCCAATTTGTCGAACCGGGTTTCAGTTCCTGTAAAAACTTGGCTACGGCAATCGTCGGTTTCAGTTTTACAAGCAGGTGAATGTGATCATCCACGCCGCCAATTTCCAGACTAATTCCGCCTAATCCGCGAATCGTTCCGCCGATATATTCATAAAGGCGCGGTTTTGATTCGGCTTTAATAAACGGGTAACGTTCTTTAGTCGAAAAAACGATGTGATAAAGCAGGTTTGTATATGTATGCGGCATTTTATTTTATGAATAAATTTTCTTTGTTTGAAATCTATTGCTGTCGCCCGCTTGCGCGGGCTTGCGTCTTTTTATCTCCATTCCCGCAGCTAACGCTGCGGGCTACATGCCGGCGTCCGCTACGCGGACTTTTTGTTTATTTTAGTTCTTTCAAAATCTCTCTTAACTTCTTCCGCGTTGGCTCAGTTACAGGCACTAGTGGCAACCTTAAATTTTCCTCCAGCAAGCCCATTTCCTTCATCACGAATTTACACGGCGCGGGACTTGATTCGATAAAGTTCGCTTCCATCAGCGGCAGGATTTTGTAATGAATCTTTCGCGCCGAGGTCCAAGCGCCTTTCAGCGCGTTTTCGACCATTCGGGAAGTTTCCTTCGGAATTTCGTTTGAGCAAACCGAAACCAGACCGTCCGCGCCGATTGAAATGAAAGGCAGCGTAACGGCGTCGTCGCCGGAAAAGACTTTGAAAAATTTCGGGCGTTTTTGCAGAATTTGCAGAATTTGCGAGAAATTGCCCGAAGCCTCTTTCGTCGCCACAATGTTTTCGCATTTTTCGGCGAGCCGAAGCTGCGTTTCGGCGGAAATGTTCGAGGCGGTTCTGCCCGGCACGTTGTAGATCATAATCGGAAAGCGTTTGACCGATTTGGCGATTTCCGAAAAATGGGCGAATAAGCCTTCCTGCGTCGGTTTGTTGTAATACGGCGCGACGATGAGCGCGGCATCCGCGCCGATCTCGCGGACTTTTCTGGTGAATTCAATCGTCGCCGCCGTGTTATTGCTTCCCGTTCCGGCGATTGTCTTCGCTTTATTATGCGCGACCTCGACGGTCATTTGAATAACGTGAAGGCGCTCGTCTTCCGACATCGTGACGCTCTCGCCCGTCGTGCCGCAGGGAACGAGGAGTTTCACGCCGTTTTTAATCTGCCTTTCGACCAGAGACCGGTAAACTTCATCGTCAATCGAGCCGTCTTTCCGAAACGGCGTAACCAGCGCGGTCGCGCAGCCGCGCATCCAGTCAATTTTCATTGTCATAAAATTTCACCCGAATAAGATTTTCATTGACATAAATTGAAAGTATATGTCCATAATTACTGAGTTACAAAACACCCGGGAAGAAATTTATATGAAAAGCACAAGTTATCCGATTATCGCGTTTTCCTTGATTTTCACTCAAATTGCCTGTCAAAATTCCGAATCGTCAATGGTGAACGAAGCTCCTCCGGCTCAAACGCGGAAAATCGTCGCCGATGGTTTCGCGTATCCAGTTGGGAAAACCGAAACGGTAACTCAGGCGAAAGACAAAAAGGATGAGTGGTATAACGCGCTGGATTTTGGCAAAAACAAGCATCTCGGCGAAGATTGGAACAAAAATACGGGCGGAAATTCCGACTGCGGCGAAACTGTCTATGCAATCGCCGACGGCGTGATAACTTATGCCGGAAATGCGGGAATCAGTTGGGGAAACGTCGTAATTATCGAACATAATCTGCCGGACGGAAGCCGCGTTCAATCGCTCTACGGACATTTGCAGAAAATTGCGAAAAATTCCGGCGAGGTAAAAAAACGAGAGAAAATCGGCACAATCGGAAATGCCGACGGAAAGTATTTATGTCATCTGCATCTGGAGATTCGCAGCGAAAATTGTCCGATGTGGAATAAAACAGGCAGCGGTTACTCAGCGGAAAATGAAGGCTGGCTTGACCCGTCGGATTTTATTGACGCGCAAAGACGAAAACA
>DATHTS010000208.1:0-2309 GCA_035462935.1 Pyrinomonadaceae bacterium | reverse complement strand
CAGGAAGAAAAATTCGTTGTTCTTTATTCCAAATACAACGAAAAATTCTGGTTTCAAAGCGAGTATGTAAGCGGAGAAAGCTTGAAGTTCGAATCGGTGGATTGCGAATTGAGCGTTGATGAAATTTATCAGGGAATAATTTTTTCCGAAGAATAAAAATTGAAAAAACAATCAGGAGAATTTAAATGCAGGAAGCATTAGGAATGGTGGAAACCAAAGGTTTGGTGGCGATGATCGAGGCGGCGGACGCGATGGTCAAAGCCGCGAATGTTCAGCTCGTCGGTTACGAAAAAATCGGCGCTGGTTTTGTAACGGCGATTGTTCGCGGCGACGTTGCGGCGGTCAAAGCGGCGACTGACGCAGGCGCGGCGGCGGCTCGTAGAGTCGGCGAATTGGTGAGCGTTCACGTTATCCCGCGCCCGCACCAATCGGTTGATGATAATTTGCCGATAGGACTTAAATAGTGAGCAGTGAGCGGTGAGCAGTAAGCAGTTTCGCTTCTTCTCTGCTCACCGCTCACTGCTTACCGCTCACTAACTATGATAATCGCACGCATTTTAGGAACAGTCGTTTCCACGCAAAAGGACGAACGTTTGCATGGCAAAAAGCTTTTAATTGTGAAGCCGATAAATCTCGACGGCTCGGATCAAAGCGGCTATCAGGTCGCGGTTGATACGGTCGGCGCGGGCTATCACGAGAAGGTTTTGATTGTCGGCGGTTCGTCGGCGCGATTGGCTGAGGGAAATAAGGATTGCCCGGTGGATTCGGCAATTATCGGCGTGATTGACACGATTGATTTTACAAATCCTGAATGAATTTCGGTAATCGACAGCACAATGCGATTGTCTTTTTGCGAATTGTCGTCGCGGCATTGATGCTCATTCACGGCGTCGCCAGAATTTATCTCGGCATTGTTGACGATTTCGGCGGTTTCCTGACCGCGCAGCATTTTCCGCTCGGATTTTATTTAGCCTGGGCGATCACGATTTTTGAAATAATCGGTAGTATTGCACTGGCGCTCGGCTATTTTGTCATTCCGCTCTCAATAATTTTCGCGGTCGAACTGCTCTGCGGCATCCTTCTGGTTCATTTGAAAGAAGGCTGGTTTGTCGTTGGCGCGGGCAGAAACGGCGTGGAATTCAGCCTTTTATTGATCGCGGTCTTTTTAACGCTGGCAATTTCGCATTTCGGAAATAGAAAATAGATGCAGCTTGCAAAAGTCATCGGAACGGTCGTTGCAACCGTCAAAAACGAGACGCTCGAAGGGCGAAAGATTTTGATTGTTCAAAATCTCAATGAAAATTTAGAGCCGAAAGGAAAACCTATGGTTGCGCTCGACGCCATCGGCGCAGGCGTTGGCGAATTGGTTTTCTGGTGTCGAGGGAAAGAAGCCAGCTTTCCCTTTAAACGCGATTCGACGCCGACCGACTGCACGATTGTCGGAATTGTAGATTCAGAAAAACACGTTTATAACGGAAAATGGAAAATGGAAAACGCAAAATAGTAGCATTTTGGATTTAATCATTTTCCACTATCCGTTATCCGTTATCCGTTTTTAAGCTATGCTTTTAGCCAAAGTCATCGGAAACGTCGTTGCGACGCAGAAAAATCAGCGTTACGAAGGCGCGCGCGTGATGCTTTGCCGCGAGATTACGCCGGAGGGCGATGAGACGGAAAACACGCTTCTCGCGCTCGATTCGGTTAACGCGGGCGAAGGCGATATTGTTCTGGTCGTGCGCGAAGGCTGGAGTGCTTCGACCGCTTCCACCGGAAAGCCGGGCGCGGCGATTGATTCGGCAATTGTCGGCGTGGTTGATAAAATTGATTTATTGTAATGACAAACGAGCAAACCCAAAAACTAGCCGAACGAATCGCCCTTCTCTTGCAGGAAGAAACACCTGCCTCTGATTTTAATTCTTTACGGACAAGCGTCGAAAGAATAAGCGAAAGATTAGACAAAATCGAAAACCAATCTATCAACACAAATCCCAAATCCCAAATCCCAAATCCCAAATCGAACCATTCCAGTCAGGAAAGATTTGCTATTGCAGAAATTGTCGCCGACGAAATAATCGAAAATTTGGAAAAAGAAAAGGCTTGCCCGTATGAACCGACAGGCAAGCCCTGCGATCATTGCGCTATGTGCAGTTCGCGCGGGTTTTAAAACTGGAAAAATTTTTATATTAGTTGTTTCATCTATGAAACAGTGTTACAATAATGCTGGTTTTTCTGATTGAAAATTTGAGAGGTGAAACAAATGCAAGTTGCTCTAAACATTACGGATGAAGCGATGTTCGGTTTGACTCAGC
>DATHTS010000207.1:0-2812 GCA_035462935.1 Pyrinomonadaceae bacterium | reverse complement strand
TTTAAGCAGCACGATGAGTATTGCCTCGGTAAATATGAGTTTGGGAAGCGGGCAATTTGAAACGAATTGTGATGTAGCTCAGGCGGCTCGTAAAGCGGCGATTGACAATCTGCGTTCGGTCGGAATAGCAACGGTTGTTTCATCAGGCAACAGCGGATATTCAAATGCAACGAGCGCGCCGGCTTGCATTTCTTCGGTAATTTCAGTCGGTTCGACCGATGACGGAAGCCTCGGAACGACAACGGACAGCATCTCCAATTTTTCAAATAGCGCCGCTCATTTAAGTATCCTCGCGCCGGGACGCTGGATTACGTCTTCTATCGCGGGCGGAGGTTACAGCAGTTATTCAGGAACATCAATGGCTGCCCCGCACGTTGCCGGAGCGTTTGCCGTTCTAAGACAGCGCATGCCGAATGCTCCGGTTCCGCGCCTGTTGAACGCAATGACTTCGACCGGACAGGGAATCACAGATACCCGCAATGACCTATCAAAGCCGCGCCTCAAAATTGTCGAAGCCTCGAATGCCGCTGCTAGAAACAATACAGTCGGTGATTTTGACGGCGACGGCAAAACAGATTTGGCGATTTATCGCCCATCCGCCGGTGAATGGTGGTATTTAAGAAGCGGTGATGGCTCAAGCCGCGCTTTTCAGTTCGGCTTATCTACTGACAAAATCGTTCCCGCCGATTATACAGGCGACGGTAAAACTGATGTCGCTTTCTTTAGACCTTCTACAAACGAATGGTTTATCTTGAGAAGCGAAGATTCTTCATTCTATTCCGCCCCGTTCGGAGCGGCAGGTGATATTCCCGCTCCGGCTGATTATGACGGAGATGGAAAAACTGATATTGCCGTTTTCCGTCCTTCAGAAGCAAACTGGTATATCAACCGAAGCTCAGGCGGATTTTCGATTCTCCAATTCGGCGCGGCAGGTGATATACCAATGGCTGCCGATTTTGACGGCGATGGAAAAGCTGATTTGGCTATTTATCGCCAGGCTGTCGGAGAATGGTGGTTATTGCGAAGCAGTGACGGCGGAAATCGCGCATTCCAATTCGGAACGGCAGCCGATAAGCCTGTTCCGGCAGACTATACGGGCGACGGAAAAACAGATGTCGCATTCTTCCGCCCGGCAACTTCCGAATGGTTTGTCTTGAGAAGCGAAGATTCTTCATTCTATTCCGCCCCGTTTGGCGCGAGCGGCGATGTCCCGATTCCGGGCGATTTTGACGGCGACGGAAAAGCCGACATTGCCGTTTGGCGACCGACCGATACAAATTGGTATGTCGTGAAAAGCACGGGAAGTTTCTCGATTTCTCCTTTCGGAGCGAACGGCGATAAACCGATTCCTTCGGCGTTTATCCCGTAAACCGAAAGAACTTTTGGTTTAAATTCCAAAAAGCGGCTTTGTCTCTAATTTGAACAAAGCCGCTTTTTCTTTTAATTCAAACAGTTTTTAAAGCAGAACAATCTAAATCAAATCCTCATTTGTCTGCGTTTATCCACAGGTTTTTCTTATTTCCTATTTCCCGCTATTTCTCGACCATCAATTCGATAATATCTTCAATCGCCACCGGTTTAACCAGATGATAATCAAATCCCGCTTTCTGCGAGCGGCGGCGGTCTTCCTCTTGTCCCCAGCCGGTGATGGCGACCAGCAGGGTTTCAGACATTTTTTCACGGATTTGGCGGGCGACTTTGAAGCCGTCAATATCCGGCAAGCCGATGTCGAGCAGGCAGATTTGCGGCTGGAATTCTTCCGCCGCTTTAATGGCGCTTTTTCCGTCGTATGCGACGCTGACATCGTGCCCTTCCAACTGAAGCGCGAAACATAACACCTGCGCGGCGTCGGCGTTGTCGTCAACCACCAAAATCCGTTTCGGTTTTACGGAAGGGGAATCAGCCGGTTCTTTTTCGGCGGATTTTGCTTCCTTTTTCGAAGGAGTTTGCCTTTCGGCAGCGGGCAGTGTCACGATAAATTCACTGCCTTTATCCGCCCCTTCGCTAAGAGCGTAAACCGTGCCGCCGTGCATCTCGACCAGACGTTTGACCAGACTCAAGCCGATTCCAAGCCCGCCTTGCGAGCGTCTATCGCTGTACTGAACCTGCATAAACATATCGAAGATATGCGGCAGCATTTCTTTCGGAATTCCGAGCCCGGTATCCTTGACGCGGACAACCGCATTTCCGTTTTCCATACGCGCATTCACGTAAATTTTTCCGCCCGGCTTGGTGTATTTGGCGGCGTTTGCCAGAATATTGGTAAAGATTTGTGAAAGCCTCGTAAAATCGCCTTCGATAAAAATCGGCTCCTCGGGTGTCGAAACGGTTAATTTGTGTTCGGATGTGTCAATCATCGGTTGAGCGGCTTCCAGCGCCGATTTTACCGCCTCGCGCAAATCAACCCGGTTTTTCCTTAACTTGATTTTGCCCTGGCTAATGCGGGAAATATCCAGCAAATCATCAACCAGATCAACAATCTGCTCGGTCTGGCGCGAGATTATATCTCTCGCCTCCAAGCCTTTTTTCTTGCTCTCGCCGCGCCGCATTATCTCCAGGGCGAGGCGAATGGGCGCGAGCGGATTGCGAAGCTCGTGTGCCAGAGTCGCCAGAAATTCATCCTTGCGGCGGTCGGCTTCCCGCAAAGTGTCCTCAAACAATTTGCGCTCGGTCAAATCGCGTAAGATTTTAACAAAACCGTTCTGCGCATTGTCGCCCAAAACCGTCAAAACGCCGCTTGCGAAAAAGCGCGAACCGTCCTTGCGAAGATGCCACCGCTCATCGGAAGCGCGTCCGGTTTCGACTGCCGTTT
>DATHTS010000206.1:0-2317 GCA_035462935.1 Pyrinomonadaceae bacterium | reverse complement strand
GTGGCCAGCATGGCGAGGAGCGCCCCGGCCCACAGCCAGCCTCCCAGTGGGTCGGCTACGTTCCGGACGAGCACGACCGCCGATGCGCCGGCCAATAACAGGGTGAGACCGAAACCTGCCAGGGCGAGGTGATCGCGAGCGAACGACTTCAGCCCCTTAGCCAGGCCGGCCCTCAGAGTAGCAGGTCTCGCACCATCAGCAGCCTCGGCGACTTCTGAATTCTGAACTCTGAATTCTGAATTCTGAATTCTGAATTCTGAACTCTGAACTCTAAAATTTGAAAACCGTTTGGCAATTCTTTCCGCCGCGAGTTGAATCGGCGTGAGCGGGTTTTTTATTTCGTGCGCCATCCGGCGGGCGACTTCTGCCCACGCGGAAGCTCTCTGGGCGGCAATAAGCTCCGATAAATCTTCAATTACAAGCACGACCCCGTTTTCATCCGGCAAAGCCGAAGCGGTTAAAGCAACCGGCAGGCTTTCGGCGGTTTCCAAATTTCCATTGGCGTTTTCTCGCTGCAGAACGGTTTGTTCCGAGGCTTGCCCGATGCGTTTGGCGCGGGAAATAAGCGTTTCCAAAGCCGCGCGATTTTCCTCGCCGACCAGATTTTTTAAGGCGGAATTTATAAGCTCGGTTTCTTCGAGCCGCAACATTTGAACGGCAGCGCGGTTTATTGTCGTGATGCGGTTTTCATCGTCAAATGAAATTACGCCGGTTGAAAGCGACTGCAAAACGGTTTCGATATATCTGCGTCTTTCGCTGAGTTCGGCGGAGTTTGCCTCTAATCTCGCCGACATTTGATTGAAGGAGGCGACAAGCAGTTCCAGTTCATCTTCGGCTAAAACCCTGACGCGGTGCGATAAATTCCCGCGGGCAATCTCGTCCGCGCCTTCCGCCAAAGCCTGAATCGGCGCGGTTATGCCTCTGGCGACATAAAACGCCGTCCACGAAGCCGCGAAAATTAGTAAAAACGTCAGAAGACCGAGCGTTGAAAGCCCGATTTGCCGTATGAAAATATTCTGTTCCTTTAGATCGTCAAATTCCCTGAGAGCGCTGTCCACCATTTGACTGACGTTTTCCTCATTCAGCAAACCGGGAACAACAATCAGCCTTTGACCGCCGGAAAGCTCTGCAACCGCCGCGTCAAAACCTTTGCCGTCCGACAAAACCGGCTCGTTTAATTTGTTTTGCCGTATAAAAGAAAGAGTTTTTTCAAGTTCTGCCGTTTGTTCCGGCGAGAGATTTTTTCCGCCCGCAGCTAAAATTTGACCTTCGCTTGAAATAATCTCGATCCGCGCTAGATTTCCTCTCTCGGCAATTTTTTGTAAATCTTCATCGGTCGGATTCTGCAAAATTGCGGCTATCATTTGCGCGGTTTCGTTGAGCTTCGCATTTTGATCCTTAACCGCTCGATTTTGGACTTCCCGCGCTTCACGAACCACATTTTCGGGAATGTCGCTAAACCAGCGTTCAAGCGCCCGGTTCATAAAAAGATACGAAAACACCGCCATTGCGATCAAAGGCAGCATACTGACGGCGAAAAAATAAATCATCAAGCGCGTTTTTATTTTCGCGCCCAGCTTAAACGCGCGGCGTTCTCGAATGAGCTTGAGCAAATTTCGGAAGAAAATAAAGCCGAAAATGACGAATGCAATAAAATTTAAAGAGGAAAGCGCGTAAAGAAGGAGCGTATCGCTGGCGGAATCTACGATTAAGCTTTTCCAGAGATTCGACGATTGCAAAAGTATCAGCAAAGTGAGAAGCAGCAAGACTATCGCGCCGAGAATGTAAGGCGGCGTACGGCGCTTTGATTTTGGTGTTTTTTCGGAATCCATCGGTTTGCATTTTACTTCAAAAACTCTATAAACTCTACAAACTCTATGAATTTTCAGGATATTTTCTTCAACGAATCGAAACGATTGCGAAGCGGCTGGCGTTTTGCGGTTTTCATGCTCGGATTTATTTTTTTCGGAGCATTGATCGGTTCAGGCGTGATTTTCTTTCTTTCAAAACAGCCGGTTGATTTCGCTCCGAACAGCGTTCTTTTCATCGTTGTCAACAGCGCGATTTCCCTTTCAATTTCGCTTGTCTTGGGCTGGCTGTGCGGAAAATATCTGGAAGATTTGCCGTTTCGCGCTCTGGGCGCGGCTTTTGTAAAAAACTGGTTTAAGAATCTGGTTTGGGGCTTTTTGATCGGCGCGGCTTCCCTGCTTTTTGCCGCTTTGATCGGCTTTCTTTTCGGCGGTTTGAGCTTTCGCGTGAATGATTCTCACGGCTCGTCGGCGATTTTAATGACCTTGGGAATGTCGTTTCTAATTTT
>DATHTS010000205.1:0-1716 GCA_035462935.1 Pyrinomonadaceae bacterium | reverse complement strand
TATTTTCTTTCGCAGCCGAACGGTTTAAATGGTAAAAGTTTGAAACAAAGCAACGGGGCGCAGCGTAAAAACGGGTGAGAAATTTTAAGAGGTAAAAAACTATGAGAGGATTTATTAAGAGATTTTTTCCATTTTTTGTAACATTCATTTTGGGTTTGTTTGTGGCAAGTTTCTTTGTTGCCATAACCGCTCCGAAATTTCAGTTCAATCGCGGTAAAAAACATCGGGAATATCACCGCTTAAAATATGAAAATAAATGTCTGAAGGAAAAAAACAGACAATTGCAGCGCGAATTGGAAGCGGAGAAATTTCACAACGATTTTGAAATTATGAATCTTGAAGTTCCGCCGCCGCCGATGCCGCCGATGCCGCCGCCGGCACCGATTGCTCCGCGAAGAGCGCACTAATTTTTTTGAAAATTAAAACCGCAGGTTAGCCTGAATGAACGATTTCTAAAAGGTGTTCATTTATGCTAATCTGTGGTTTCTTTTTTATGGACGAAAAATCGGCGCGAGGATTAATCATTGAAGTAGGTCGGTTGCTTTATGAGCGAAGCTATGTCGTTTCTTCCGACGGCAACGTAAGTCTTCGTCTTGATGAAAACCGCGTTCTCGCCACGCCGACGATGACCTCGAAAGGTCGTATGACGGAAGAAGGTTTGGCGATGACGGATATGGAAGGCAAGCCTTTGAATGACAAAAAAGCCTCTTCCGAGTTGGCGATGCATCTTTTAATTTACAAGATGCGCCCGGACATTAAAGCCGTTTGTCACGCGCATCCGCCTTACGGAACAGCCTTTGCCGTCGCGGGTTTGGCGATTGACCAGCCAATTTTATCGGAAGTTATTTTAACTTTGGGCTGTGTTCCTTTAACCGGTTACGGAACGCCTTCGACCGACGAACTGACGGAATCAATGAAGCCTTTTGTCGAGCATCACAACGCGCTTTTGATGGCAAATCACGGCGCGGTCGCTTACGGAGAAGATTTGTGGCAGGCGTTTGACAGATTGGAAACCTTGGAACACACCGCGAAAATTGCAACTTTAGCGAAAACGCTCGGCGGCGCGAACGATTTGCCGAAAGATGCGATTGAAAAACTTATCAATATCAGGGAAAAAGCCGGTTATTTAACTTCCGACGCGCGTTGTCAGGCTTGCGGTTATTTGCACGAGGCGAAAATTACCTGTTCGCTTGACGAAAATTCATCGGATAAGCCAAACTCAAACGGTGCGAAAATTTTGTTGAGCCGGGAAGAATTGATTGAATTGCTCGCTCATGCAGCCAATTTAAAGTAGAAATTTATGACTGCTCTTCCGAAAAAAAAATTTACGCTCGAAGAATATCTCGAATTGGATTATAACGCCGAAGGTCGCTTCGAGTATTTTGACGGCGAAATCGTCGAAATGAGCGGCGGAAGCCCCGAGCATTCGCTCTTAGGAAACAGAATCGGTCGCTTGTTAGGCAATCAGCTGGATACGAAAGGCTGTTTGGTTTATTCGTCAGACGTAAAAATAAAAGTTCCGGCAATGCCGCCGTATCGTTATGCCGATGTTTCGGCTTTGTGCGGGCAACCGATTTATGAAAATCTTGGAAAACAGAGATTGCTGGTTAATCCTGTTTTAATAGTCGAAGTTCTTTCGCCTTCGACTGAAAAATATGACCGCGATTTAAAATTCAAGGCTTACAAATCAATCGAAAGCCTGCGCGAATATCTTCT
>DATHTS010000204.1:0-2646 GCA_035462935.1 Pyrinomonadaceae bacterium | reverse complement strand
GTGAAATCTCAAAAAGCTGAACAAAAAACTGAAGCGGCAGGAACATTCGGCAGTTTTTTAAGCTATTGCGCGCAGTCTTTGGCGGATTTGGTTAGTAGGTTGTTTGTTTAGACTGGTCAGAAGCGCCTGCGGTAGTGGGTGGTTGATGTTTATTAACTCGAAAGATTCCTTTAAAGTCTTAAGTCGGCAAAATAAAACCATTCGCTACCGCAAATGGTTCTGACCTCTTTCCGAAATTGGTTTAATCTCTCTGAATTTTGGTTAGCATTACCGCATCAGTCAAAAGCTTTCCGCGCACGACTGCGGTTTGCCTGCCGTCGCTCGACAGGGAAATATTGAAAACGGAATCCGGTTTAACCGATAAGAACGGCTTCGGCTCGCTGCCTGTTAGCGGCTGAAGCCAGACGGTTGAGTTTGATTCGGGAAATGATTCTATATTTCGGAAGAGCAAGCCCTTTCCGTCCTGTGACCAATGTAAAAAATTAATCGGCGAAATATCGAAAAAGGTTAAAGGCTCGGTCGCGTCAATCGGGCGGACGCAGACTTTGCGGTGTTTTCCGTCGTTTGTGACAAAAGCGACTTGTTTGCCGTCCGGCGAAAACGAGATGTAGCTTTCGCCGAGAAAAGATTGTTCGGTTACTTCGCCTTCGGCGAGCGGAACTCTGCCCACGACTTGTTTATCCTGCCGGTTCCACCTGAACACAACCGTTTTCCCGTCGGGCAAAATTATCGGTCCGAACGTTCTTCCGTCCACCGCCGTCAGAAGCTGCGCATTGCTTCCGTCAATATTCATCCGCCAGATTTTTTTCTCGCCGGTTCGCTCGGAAGTAAAAACAATAAAGCGTCCGTCCGGCGAGACCTGCGGCTCGGAATCCGATGAATCGTGCGGCGTCAGTTGCTGCGGCTCGCTGCCGTCGCCATTCATTATCCAGATGTGCGGGCGGTTGTTGTCAATCGCGTCGAAGACGATTTTCCCATCAGGCGTCCAGACGGCGTTCGAGTTGATATTCGATTCATTGGTCAGCTTTTTCGCTTGTCTCGCATCTTCATTTGAAACTACCCAAATGTCTTTAGCAAATTGTCTCTGCGCGGCGACAATCGTTTTATCGTCGTCGCTGACGCTGATGCCGAAATACGCATTTAAGTCATTGGTAATGCGCGTTTCTCTGCCGTCGGCGATGGAAACGTGAAAAATCTGCGGCAGATTGGAAATCTCGTCAACCGCGTTCATTATTAAACCATTTCCGTCTTTGAGAACCGCCAGCTCGCTGATTTTCGGTTTGCGGGCGGGAATGATAACTCGCTCCTCGCCGCCGGTCGCGGAAATTTCGACCAGCGACCAGTATTCTTCGCCGCGTATTATCTCAAATCTGATAAAAAAGACTTTCCTGCCGTCAACGGAAAATTGCGGATCGCGGTAAATGTGCCTTTCTTCGGTCGAGAGAATCTCGCGCTCGTCGCTTCCGTCGAAAGTGTTCGCCGAAAGAAGCTGCATTTTTTTGTCGCCGTAGCGCACGTAAAGAATCCGATGACCGTTGGGCGAGAGCGAGCCGACATCGTTGACCGTTTCGACCAGACGGCGCGGCGTTCCGCCCAGAGATGAAATGCGGTAGAGCGTCCCGCGCGCCGCGCCTCTTTCGGCTGTGATGTAGTAAATCTGGCTTCCGTCAGTCGAAATGCTAAGCCCGCCCCAGAAAAAAACGGGCTGCGGCGGAAGAAGCTGGAGCGCGTTTTTATCCTCGACGCGCCTGATCCAGAGAGCGCGTTTTTCGTCTTCTTCAATCGTGTTATAAGCGACGGATTTCCCGTCCGGCGTAATATGCGCGTAGACGACGTTGCTCGTTTGCGAAAGCTTGCGTAAGGTGACATTTTCAAAACTTATCGGCGGCGTGTAATCGCGCGGCATAAAATAATAAAAGGCAAAACCGATTGCCAGAAGGATAAGCAGAGCCACCGGCGCAAAAATCAAACCGCGCGAAAATCTCCTCGCCCGCCGAAGTAACGGGTTCGAGTCGCTGTCCATCGAGATACCGGCTTCGATTGCCGCCTCGATTTCTTCGAGAATCGTGCGGACTTCGCGCATCGAGCCGAAGCGTTTGCGTCTTTCTTTTTCCAGACAGCGCATAATCAACCGCGCCAGAAGGAAAGGAATGTCTGGTTTTATTTCAGTAACAGAACGCGGCTTTTTCGTGAGCAGCTCGCTGACAATCGAAGCGTAGCTGTCGCCCTTGAACGGACGCCTGCCCGTGATCGCTTCATACATCACGACGCCGAGGCTGAAAACATCGCTGCACTCGTCAATTTCCTTGCCTTCGGCTTGTTCGGGCGACATATAAGACGGCGTTCCGAGAATCTGACCGGGATGCGTTTTTATCGTGGAAACGTCTTCGCCGCTTTTGGTTTTATCAATCTGCGCCAAACCGAAATCGAGTATTTTCGGAACTCCGTCCGCCGTTATCATTATGTTTCCGGGCTTTATATCACGGTGAACGATGCCTTTTTCGTGGGCATGAGAAAGCGCGTCGGCGATGCGGATAAACCATCCGAGAAACGTTTTTAAATCAAGCCCGTTGGCGCGAATAAAAGTGTCGAGCGTCGCTCCCTCGACATATTCCATCGTAAAAAACGGCTGTCCGTCAGCTTCTT
>DATHTS010000203.1:0-4335 GCA_035462935.1 Pyrinomonadaceae bacterium | reverse complement strand
TGCAAATCAACAGCGCGAGTGCCTTTTTTGCAGGTCAGATTTTCCACCACGTAATTGCGAACGACCGGAATATGCTCGCCTTTCGCGCCTTCCTCGTAATTGAAATCAATCTCAACGACGGCGCGCGAAACAACGCCCACGGTTGTGTTTCGGAAATAAAGATTTTCCAATCGCCCGCCGCGCGAAGCGTTGTTTTTAACGCGCAGAGCAGTCCACAAATCCGGCGAATCGAGCGTGTTGTTTTCGGCAAAAACGTTGCGCACGCCGCCGGAAATTTCGCTGCCGATTGTAATGCCGCCGTGACCTTCTTTCATATGACAACCGCGAATGATAACGTTTTCGGTCGGGATGTTTATGCGCCTGCCGTCTTCGTTTCTGCCGGATTTAATGGCAATGCAATCGTCGCCCGTGTCGAAATAGCAGTCTTCTATCAGAACGTCTTTACAGGATTCGGGATTGCAGCCGTCGTTGTTCGGTCCGTGCGTCGCTACGTGAACCTTCCGCACGGTAACGTTTTCGCACAAAACCGGATGAACTTCCCACATCGGCGAACGGACGATGCGAACGCCTTCGATCAAAACATTTTTGCAGCGATAGGGTTGAATAAATTGCGGTCTTAAGTAAGAATCTTCGCCGAAAATTCTGTCTTTTGCAGGCACGCCTTTTTCCATCAGTTCATAGAGCTTGGCGCGCGCCGCCTTCTGATTCGGCATTCCCTGCTTCCAGCCATCCTCTTTGTTGCCCTTCCAGAACCACCAATTCTCGTTTGCGGCTTGACCATCCAAAGTTCCTTCGCCCGTTACAGCGATGTTTGTCTGCTCAAAGGCATAGATCAAAGGCGAAAGTCCCATCATTTCCATTCCTTCCCAGCGAGTGAAAACAACCGGGTAAGCTTTCGGATCGGTCGAAAATTTGACGGTCGCGCCCTTAGAGATGTGCAGATTGACGTTTGATTTTAAATGAATTGCGCCCGTAAAAAATTCGCCCGCCGGAACGACGACGCGCCCGCCGCCTTTTTTATTACATTCATCAATCGCTTTGCGGAAAGCTTCGGTTGAATTTGTCTTGCCATCTGCGACAGCGCCGTATTTCGTAATCAAAAAATCTCTCTTGGGAAATGTCGGCGGTTTAATTCGCGCTAAAATTTTCGGCACTTGCGCCCAGGGATCATCTGAAGTCTGCGCGAAAGAAATTAAACTTTCCGCGTTTATGCTTTCTCTTAAAAGCCCCGGCGCAAGCATTAAACCTGCCCCGCCGAGCAAAAGATTCTTTAAAAATTCACGACGATTATTCATAATTTTTCGTTTCGATTAAATTAATTTCCGGCATTTTTGCGCGCCTGTTTTTGTTTCCATTTCGGATACACGCTGGTTAGAAGTTTGTTCGGCTCGTCCGTATAATAGCCGTAACCTTTGCGGCGTTCGGCTTCGATCTGCATATAATCGTATTTCACAACGCCGTCGCGCCCCGTAAAAATCGGGCGGTTGGTTTCGATTTCATAAAACCGCGCCCAGAGCGGCGGCGCGCTCGCGTCTTTGACTAGAACACGGTCGCCGGGTTTTTCGACGAGCTTGATTCCGGTGAGTTTCGATTTCTCAAACCATTTGATTGCGGCTTCGATTGCTTCGACGACTTGCGGGCTGGGATTTTCAAGCGAAATCAAAAACTCAACGATATCCGCGCTTTCCTTTCCGCTGAGCGAAACCGGTTCAAATTTTCGGGCGGAAGCAGGCGCGAATGTTACTTCATCATGCTGCGCTGCCCAGACGGTTTTTTGACCGTTGACGACAACCTGAGTTTTCAAAATCGCTCCGACTCCTTTTTCGACCGCTTTTTCCGCTTTCAGCCGCCTTTCTTCATCAACAAAAACGTAATCTTCTTTCTTTCGCGCGATGTCCCGCATCAGACGCAGCACGTTAATCATTGCGTTGTCGTTGTAGGTAATGCGGCGCGAATAATCTTTTTTGAGCGGGAAATATTGCGGAAAACCTCCGTTTTCATACTGCATAGAAAACAGAAAATCCAAGCCTTTATTAAAAGCCTCCTTATGGGCTTCGATGTTTTTCGCCGCAACAACTTTGGCGAGATAACGAAGCTGCGTAACTGTTGCGCCGTTATCAATTGTAGTATTCGTATTCGATTTGTCTTTAAGAATCTCCTGACGTTCTTTCTGCGTCAGCATCGCCGCCATATCAATGTTTTTCGACCAGCCGCCGTTGTCGTGCTGAAAGAAAATCACCTGATTGGCAATGCGCGTCGCTTCATCAACCGCATACCATTCTTTGGATTGATTTAGCGCGTCTCGCCACGAAACTAATTTAAAATCCGGTTTTGCAGCGGACTGCGAATCGTATTTCGCTTCGCGCGGATTCCAATTGTCCGAACCTTTCAGAAAATTTTCAGGATAAAAGACGCGCGCCTGTTCTTCGGATAGTTGACGCGCCCATTTGACTCTAGATTCTGTTTTCGCGCCCGCGCCCGTGGATTTGTATTCGGCGAAAAATGCTGTTTTTTCGCGTTCGGGCTGCCAGTGATGCCAGCCTTCCGGGCGGATGTGCGCGCCCATTTCCGTTTCCAGAAAAATCGTCCTGCCGTAATCGCGCCAAGGGCGACCGAGATAGACGCCTTTGTTCGTGTTTTCGCCCGTTAATTTTGAATTGATGAAAACAATGCCGCTCGGTTCGTTCTCAGCAAAACGCATCGGAGCCGCAATATATCCGTCGCCCTTGCTGTGAATCACGCAATTTTCAAAAACCGCCGTCGCCTGTCCGAAGATAAAATCAACGTGACCTTCAATATAACAATCTTTAAAATATTGCCGCCCGCCCTTGGCGTAAAGCGTATCCTGCCAACCGATAAAGCGACAATTTTTGAAGACGAGCCGGTCGGCTTCGGCTAAAACCGCAACTGCCTGCGAGCCTGTGCCGAATGAATTTTCAAATGTGATGTTTTCAGCGTAAAAATCGTGTCCGCCGATATAAACGCTGTAACTTGCGGAAGTCGAACCCGCATCTTTGTTGGATAAGTTAAAAGTTAGTTTTGTATTTTCGGCTTTCTCGCCGACGAATGAAATATACGGTTTATTTGCCGGAACTTTGATCTGTTCCTGATAAACGCCCGGTTTGATGAAAATGACGAAACGCTTTTTGTTGTTGTCGGGAACCCGGTTGACGGCTTCCTGCACGCTTTTGACATCGCCGCTGCCGTCAATTGCAACCGTCAGATCGGCTTTTTTATCCGAAAAGGCGAATCCTTGCGCCGCCGCGAAAATCAAAATTAAATTAACTAAACAAAAGAGTTTCATTACCTATCCTTGTGAAAATGACACAAGCCTTTTGGGTTTAGTTGCCGCAAAAGGCTTGTGTGGATGGAAAATATTTCACCCGTCGTCAATTAGAAAGTGAATCTGGCTCCGAGTTGGATGTCTCTCGGCAGGTTTCTCTGTCCGCTGACGCGACCGAAAGCCTGATTAGTAATTCCAAGCTGAAGCCCGTTCCCTAAGTAAACCGAGTTCAAAGCGTTGATTGCTTCGACTCGGACTTGCAGCCTCATTCTTTCATTGAAGCGGAAATTTTTGGTTAATCCGACATCGAATTTTTGGAACGGCTGATTGCGGAACTTATCCAGAGTATATGGAAGAATCCGCAAGGAGTTTTGACTGCTGATCACGTAGTTGTTGCCGAGACTGATAAAACCGCTGGTGTCAAAAGCCGGAATATCAACTCCGTAGCGTAAGCCTTGCTCGTTCTTTTGACCGACTCTGTTTTCCAACTGCGTGATGTCGCCGGTGTAAACCCCGTTCTGCAAAACGAGCGGTTCGCCCGATTGCCATTCGTAAACGGCGTTGAATTGCCAGCCGCCGAAGATCGCGTCAACAACCGGATGAACGTCACTGAAAAACTGCCTGTTGCGCCCGAACGGAAGCTCGTAGATACCGGAAAACGTAAAGCGGTGCGGGCGATCAAACAGCGAAATCATATCCGTCAATTCTTCATCCTGCGGATTCAAGCGGCGAACCTTTTCGCGGTCGCGTGAATACGAATAGGACGTATTGAATGAAAGCCCTTGACTCAAACGCTTGGTCGCCTGCAATTGCAGTGAATTATACCGGCTGGTTCCGTTATATTCGGTAACAATCAAATCCTGAAATTGCGGATACGGCGTCAAAAGAAAACGGCGCTGAATCGTCGCGGCGTTTAACGTCGCGTTCTGCGGAACGAGACCGCGGAAAGGATTCGGAACCGTTTGATTCAAAAATGTCTGCGTCGCCGCAACCGCCGCCGAAACGGTTGTCGGGTCGGTAACTCCCGTGAAATCATTCAGGTATTGACGCGG
>DATHTS010000202.1:0-5506 GCA_035462935.1 Pyrinomonadaceae bacterium | reverse complement strand
GGCGGTGAGCGCGTCGGTTCCGTCGCCCACATAGCGGCGGACGGCGCTTGTCGGTTTGACGGAAATCCGCCGGAGACTGCTCAGGCGCGTGATTATGGCGTCGGCAATTCCGACTTGAAGGCTTTCATCCGCCGATTCAGCCGTGATCGGTTTGAAGGGAAAAACGGCGATTGATTTCACGACTTCGCCAGCGGGTGAAATCGTGTTTGGAGTCTTATCACGCCATGGGTAAAAAATGAGAGCTAAAATAGTCAGCAATAAACAAGCGGATAAAATATACGCCGCCCGCCGCAGCATACTTTTAGTATTTTTAGTCCGAGGATTCGGCGTTTGTTCTATTTCTTCGGTTTTTTGTCCGGCGATTTCCCCTAATACAATCTCCTTTTCCTGGTCGGGTAAATCACCTGTAAATTCTTCAACTTCAGCCACGAAGCGGTAACCGACTTTTGGAATTGTTTCGATAAAAATATCGCCGCTTTTCGACTGCCCCAAAACTTTCCTTAAAACCGAAATATTTCTCGTCAAACCGTTTTCTTCGACGAAAGTGTCCTGCCAGACCGCCTGCATCAATTCGTCTTTGCTGACAACATGACCGCTGCGTTCAACCAGCACGATAAGCGTCTCCATGGCTTTCGGTGTGAGCGGAAGGGCTTCGCTCTCCCGCAGTAAAAGGCGCTCGTCCGGCTTTAAGAGGAAGCGACCGAATTTGTATAAACGGTTGGCACGATTAGTCATAAACACCGTCAGAATTTTGTCATAAAATTGTTAGCTTTCTGTAAAGACTTTTCTCCGGCAGGGTGGCAGACTAATCGCGTCGCAAGACGAATACGGGTCGCCGCCGTTAACAGCTGCCTCGGAACGAATCGGTTAAAACCCGTTGGCGACTCGAAAAATCAAAAAAGGAGTAAATTTATGAACACAAACATTCTGCCGAAGAAAATTTTCTTCGCTCACGCGGCTATCACTGTCGCTATCGTTTTCGGAGTCATTGATTCAATCAAGGCTCATAACATCAAAGGAATCAACTATCCGACTCAGGCGACCGCCCGCATAACCAGCCCGAACGCAACAGTAGCCGATTTTCCGGTTCCGATTTTTGATACGGGTTTAAGCGTCGCCTGCTTTAAAGTCAGAAATACGTCGCCCTCCGGCGCAATAATTACCGCAGTCGGCTTGGATTTACCAGATACGTATGACGATTATAATCTAGTTGCTCCGACCAATTCAATATTTCACGTCGAAAGTCAGGTGGACCTCAAACCGTTCTATCCGGACCGCGAGCTGGATTTCGCTTTTTTAACCGGACCGCGTTTCAACAGCGGCGGACGAGATGGGCTTGCGCCAAGCACACAGTTCACGACGATGTGCGTAAGCGGCAGTTTCCCGGCTGGCATGTCCATCGAGAATATGCTTAATTACGTCTTCGTCAGATTCACCAACGTCGGACCAATAAAGGGGCTGCAAGACATCGGAATTTGGGAAAACGCCCCATTGCCGATGATGACCGAACAGTGAATCCTATAAGTTTGTCAATAATCGGGAAAATTTATCGATAAAAAGAGATGAGACAATAAGTGTTTCGCCCAAAATAGCCTGCTTAATCCGACTTCTAAAGTTCGGATTAAGCGGGCTATTGCCTTTCCTCAAACCCTCCGCGTCGAAATGGATTTGCTTGATTCCCTGGTAATCTCCGCTTAAATCGAATTATCGGAATCGAGAATTCCGGGCGAGACGAGCAGTTCGCCAGTCCTTTGATCTGTGATTCCGTTTGTTTCGTCTTTTAGTCCGGGAGCGGCAAGTAATTAAGGTTAGGATGAGATTATCAAAAACTGAGGCGAAGAAATCGGTAATGTTTTACGCGCCGTGAGCGTTCGGGCGAAGGGAGTTTCCAAACTAAGATTTTGGGCGCTGCTGGCTGGCGATCCGGCGAATCGGGAAACGCCAATCAAAATCAAGAAACACGGCAGAGCGGAAAAGAGCGTTTTCCGGCTTGGTTTCGAGACGCTGCGAAACTGTTTCTGCCGAATTCAAATAAACTTAAGACAAAAGCAGTGATTTCAACAGCTTACGTTACTTTTGTCCTGTACTTAGATTACGGCTAATAAAAATAAATTCCTAAATCTTTCCAGACAAAATAAAGACAGCGGGACAAAAACTATCTTCTTGTCCCGCTGTTACTTTTTCAGTTCTTCTCTTCTTAATTACCGTCGCCTTTCTTGCCCTGACGCTTTTTCCCTTCATTTTGAGTTTCGCCCGGAGGGTCGGGCTTTTTAGTCGGAACATTCGGGGTTACGGGTCTAGCCTCCGGTTTCGGTTGATTATCAATTTTCGGAGCCTCGCTCGGCGGCGGAACGCTGACGGGTTTGGTTGTATCGCTAGGATTGAGAGGACTTTCCCCGTTGGTTGTTTCCCGGTTAGATTCCTCGCTTTCCTCTGTCCGACGAACTTTCGGACCCGTGCTAGTTAAGACGCCGAGTTTTCTGGCTTCCTCTTCGGCTTTCTCTAATTTTTCCTGTTCCTCGCGTTTATGCCGTTCCATAAGCGTCTTAATATCAGCGGGCATGGGCGGCGGTTCGGGAAACTTCTCCTTCGGTTTATCCTTCATAAAAGGAATCATAAAGGCGTTGAAAAAGGGAAGCGCGCCGCCGCCGCCCGTCATTCCTCTGCCGAGCGACGTTTTTCTTTCGGGATTGCCCATCCAAACGCCGGTAACATAAGTCGGCGTGTAGCCGATAAACCAAACGTCCGTGTGATCGTTGACCGTGCCGGTTTTTCCCGCTAGCGGATGCCCGCTGGCGCTGGCGGCAGTTGCGGTTCCGCCCGCTTTTACGACGCCCTGCATCATTTCAACCATCGTCAGAGCTGCATATTCGCTGGTAACTTTGAACGTCGTCTTTTCCCATTCTTCCAAAACTTTGCCGTCGCGGTCTAAAACTTTGCGAATCAAATGCGGCTGGACGCGCACGCCTTTGTTGGGGAAAGCCGAATAAGCGGAAACCATTTCGAGCAGTGAAGCCTCGCTCGCGCCGAGCGCGGAAGGAAGGCTCGGAGCCATCGGGTTGGTAATGCCGAAACGACGTACCATTTGCGCTCCGGTTTGGACGCCGACTTGTTCGAGCAGGTGAACTGCCGCGAGATTATAAGATTTGGCAAGGGCGATTTTCATCGGCACATTCGGATGACTCATCGAACCGTCGTAATTGTGCGGCATCCAACTGCCGCGACGGATCGGCGCGCCGCTGACGAGCATATCGGGCGTGATTCCCCATTCGACCGCCGCCGTATAGACAAAAGGCTTATAAGCCGAACCGGTCTGCCGCAAACCCTGTGTGGCGTTATTGAATTTCTTCGTGTGATAATCGTAGCCGCCGACCATCGCCACGATTTCGCCGTTTTTAGCATTTAAGGAAACAATCGCCGCCTGAATTTCCGGTGCTTGCGTCAATTCGACTTTTAGCGTCTGGTTGTCGTTATCTACTTCCTTGACTTCAAACTCCGCCAAATAGCCGACTTTCAATTCATCCTTCGGCTTTTTGCCGCTTCTGCCCATCTCCTTGGCAGTTACAGTTGCCGTGTATTTGCCGAATCGAACCTGCGCCGTATCTACGACCGGATTGATTCTCACTACCAAACCTTTGATAAACTCGCCTTCTTCATAAGTATCGCCATACCAATCGGCGTGTTTGAAGGCTTCGAGCTTGCGGGCGGTTTCCTTTTCGTCGGTAATCGGCTGATTGTTTTCGTCAAGAAGAATATCCTGATAATCCGAGCGCCACGATTTGCCTTTGTCATAGCGACGCAGACCTTCGCGGACGGCTTTTGTAGCGAGTTTTTGAGCTTCGACGTTAATGCTCGTATAAACTTCCAGACCGCCCTGCGCGACGCGCGTTGTATATTTTTCTTCCAGATATTTGCGGACTTCTTCGACCGGATAATCCCAAGCGGTTGATTTCGGAAGCGATTGATAATAAGCCGTGTCGGCAAGTTTAATTGGCTTGGCTTTCGCGGTTTCGGCTTCAGCCTGCGAAATAAAACCGTGTTTCGCCATCTGATCAAGCACCAAATCTCGGCGACCTTTCGATCTTTCGCGGTTGCGCGTCGGCGAATATTCCGGCGATTTCGGAATGGCGGCAAGCAGCGCGGCTTCCTCTAAAGTCAAATCTTTCAGCGATTTCCCGAAATAGGTTCGCGCTCCGGCTTCAAACCCGTAAGAACCTGCGCCGAGAAAAACATAGTTCATATACATTTCGAGAATCTGGCGTTTCGTATAAAGCCGCTCGATTTGCATTGCGACAAACCATTCATTTACTTTTCGCGTGTAAGTTTGGTCTTTGTAGAGAAAGAGATTTTTGGCAAGCTGCTGCGTGATGGTCGAAGCGCCTTCGACTCTTCCGGTAGTTACATTTTTAAAAACCGCGCCGACAATGCGATACGGATCAATGCCGATATGATTGTAAAAACGATAATCTTCAATCGCCAGCAGCGCTTCTTCCACATTCTTCGGAATGTCCTTTTCCTTGATCGGGATGCGTTTTTCCAGCGCGAATTCGGCTAAAACCGTTTCGCCGTCGTCGGCATAAATCTTTGTAACCTGCGGCGGGCGATAAGTCGCCAGCGCCGAAACTTCCGTCGCGTAACGCGAGTTGTTCAGGTAATACGAAGCCAGAATCCCGGTCAAACCGCCTGCCGAAAGCGCGAGCAAAAGCGCGGTCGGAAACCAGATGTATTTCCAAAAACTACGCTTTTTCGTCTCAACCGATTTAATTTCCTGTTCGACTATTCTTTTTTCCCTTGCCATTTCTTTATTATTCCAGATTTCAGATTCCAAATTCCAGATTAAAAAACAATAAAATTTGGAATCTGAAATCTGGAATCTGAAATTTAATTAACAAACCGCCGCATCTTGACGCTGATGACAAAACCGATGGCGATAAATGTTGATAAAATCGCCGAAAGCCCGGCGCTCATCAGCGGCAGCGGGACGCCGATAACCGGCAAAAATCCCAAAACCATCCCGACGTTGATAAAAATCTGAAATACCATTCCGCCGACAACCGCCATTATAACCAGCATTCCCGCTCGGTCGGGAGCCTGCCTCGCGCCCATAATCAGCCGCGATAAAAGCAGCGCGTAAGCCAAAAGCAATGAGATGCAGCCGATAAAGCCGGTGTTTTCCGCCGTCACGGCAAAAATAAAATCCGTTTGCGGTTCTGGCAAAAATTTCAAGACGCTTTGCGATGTTTCAGTATCGCCTTTGATGCCGGTCAGACTGCCTTTGCCCACCGTAATCATTGATTGAACCGTGTGATAGCCGTAGCCGCGCGGGTCGGCGCTTTCCGGGTCTAAAATGGCGTTGATTCTTTCCTGCTGGTAAGTTTTGATAAAACCCGATTGAACGCCGCCGACGTAAGCCGCGGGAACGAAAATCAATCCGGCGGCAATCGTCAGAATGACGTATCGCATTTTTATCCCTGACAAAAATAAAACGACGGCTAAAATCGGAAAA
>DATHTS010000201.1:0-7333 GCA_035462935.1 Pyrinomonadaceae bacterium | reverse complement strand
GATATTTCTTGAAATTAAATCCAAATATGTTAGAGCCTTTTCCTGCAAGTTTTCCGATGAGATTTCCGTCCGGGCGACATAAAGATTATTTTTTGTAATCAACCAAATCAAAATCTTATCATTCAAGACGGTGTATTCCAGAAGCTGCACATTTTCAGGCAGTTCCGCTTGAATTTGCGCTAACTTTAACGGGTCGAAAATATTACGCGAAAACTTAATCTCGGGTTGGTTTTCTTTTTTTGTAATCTCAATCGTCGAGGTTTGCATATCCAATAATGAACGAGCCCGGGATTCCTCCGAATAATCGAAAGCAGTTCCAAAATTCTCTCTGCCGAATTCGTAGTCAATCGCAATATCATAAACACTCTGCTCGCTTTCAAAAAAAGAATTACGATTTTGTTCTTCTAAAATCTCGGCTCGATTATTTTCAAATAATTCCAAGACCTTGGGTAGTTCGTTTTGAAAGGCTTGCTCGTCATTTGTCGCTAAATAACAAAATAATTTACCTTTGCGGGCTTCATATTTATTTCCCTGGTAATTACTCGATTCATAAAAACCGGCTGCCCGGTCGTAATGAATCAAAGCTTTGTCATAATTTCCGGCTTGTTTTTCCAAATGTCCGAGATACAAGTTCGCGTTAGCGCTTTCAACCGCCTTTTCGTCGTCACTGTTTAGTAATTTAGCCGTTTCCAATCCTTTTTCAGTCAGACTAATCGCTTCGGGATAGTTTTTCAGAGAACCGTAAATCGCTCCCAAAGTTAAATATGAATCGCACTTAAACGAGTTGTCTTCATTGATAAAAGCCAAATTCAAAAGCTCGTGTCCGAATGCTAAAGCGGTTCTGTAATATCGAAATGTGTAGAGAGTTTTTGTAATCGCTTCATAGTCTCGCCATTTTTGCCGCTGACTCGCTTCGGGAAGTTTTTCGAGTTCTAAACTTTTTTCCAAATATTTAAGAGCGACATCGTTTCTTTTCAACGATTTATATTCGCTGGCGATCAGTGAAAGAATCTTTTGCGTGTTATAAGTATCGGAAACCGATTCCGTATGGGCTAGAGCTTTTTCATAATATTCTAAAGCCTTTGAAACTTTTCCCGATTCGCTTTCATTGATAGCTAACCAGCACAAAGTGTGTCCTGAAAGCCATTTGTAATTATTCGATTCGCTAAACGACTCGACGGATTTTAATAACTCTACGCTCTTGGAGGTATTTTTCAAGCGATTAAAAACGTAACCGAGCCAATATTCGCAAAATTTATCCTCTTGAGCGTTGCCGACCACGCTGAAAATCCGACGAGCATTTTCAAATTCTTTTTTTGCCTTTTCATACAATACTTCTTTTGAAAAGATATAACCTCGCTTCATTGAATCATGAGCCTGTTTTAAAAGCGGAATCTTGTCATCTGAAACGGTTGAGTAAAATTCCGCAATATCTTTCCAATACAAATCGCCTGAATTTTCCTCTTCGAGTTTTCCCGCGTAAATGAGCGCTTCGAGATATTCCTTGGATTTAATTTGATCGCCTTCTGTTTTTGCGTCAACAAATAAAAAGGCAAGTTGCTGGGGGATCAACTTGCCGGTAATAATTTCACGGTTTCGGCTCAAGGTTTGCCACGCCTTTTCGTGGCTGCCGGTCTGCCCGGCTTCAAGAAATTCCTGCAAAACTTCTTCTTTTGTTTTGCTGATCGGCTTGTTTGTTTCAAGCGTTTCCAAATTTCTTCGCGCTTCTTCCGCCCATTTTGAGCTTGAATCGAGTTCGAGATATTTTTGCCATGCTTCTCTGGCTTGGTTGGGTAAATAACTCGAGGCTTGGATAGCTAACGCCTGATTAAAATAGGCATCGAGCAAATTTTTGTCCAGTTCAATCGCTTTGGCGAATTCTTCAATGGCTTTGGCGAGAGTTTCGAGCTTTCCTTCTTCCAGCGTTTTGGCTTCTTCCAGTAGAGCCGCGCCATAATCGCTGCGGAGTTGAGCTTCATTGGGCGCAAGGCGGACGGCTCTTTCGAGATATTTGACCGCGTCTGCAAAATTCTTTTCAGCAAGATAGACGCGCCCTAAATTATGGAGATTTTCCGCGCTCGGATTTTCCGCGGCGGCACTTAGCGCGAGCTCTCTGGCGAGGTTACGCTCAATTTTGCCGGTTTTGTCGGAATCGTTTGCGCCGCGCGTATTTTTCATCGGCGCGTAATCAAGACCGGTGATTCGTGATTCAACCGGTCTTTCGGTGCGATAGGCTTTGTTGAGCGCGATTAAAATTTCGGGATCGCTTGATGAAAGCGTCTGCCAAACAAAAAATCCCACAGCGCCTAAAACTATCAAAACTCCGAGCGAAGCTATAACTGGCATTGAGAAAAACGCTTTCACCGGATCAAAGAAATTCAGTTTTTTTTGAGGATCCGGCGAATAATCGTTTTCGTTCACATATCTTCCCAAGGCGCGGGCGAATTTAACTTTTTGCCGGTTTTCTTCCGAAATCAAAAAGCGTTTTTCAAACTTTGCGCGCTCCGCCGCATCGAGATTTCCGTCAGCATAATCCTGAATCAAATCTTCTTCAGCAATCGAAAGTTTTTGAAAATAATCAACGTCGGTCATCAGGCGATCTTCGAGCGCCGAGCGATCTTCGTCGCCGATTTCGCCTAAAACGTATTCTCTCAGTTTTTTCTCTTCATCCGGCAGTTTCAATACCTCACCTCAAAAGCTTTCCTATCTATAATGATTTTTTTATCAGAAATCTTTCATTTTTTTGGATTTTTTCCAAAAAATTTCACCAGCCGTTTTCCGCGAGACAGTTCAGAACGCATTTTTGCAGCGCCGCGCGAAGACGAAACGCCCGCGTATGCAGATTGGAGAATTCAACTCCGGCAATTTCGGCGAGCCGTTTACGATTAATTAATTTCGCCTTTTTATCCCCTATGTAATAACCGACGATAAATTCGCTCTTCGCGGCGGGAAGACTCGCCAGGCATTTCTTTAAACATTCATACTGCGGCTGAAAATCTTCCTCCGCCGCGGAATTGCCGGATTGTTCGGCAAAATTAGCGGATAGTTCGACGGAAACGGGCTTTCGCTGATATTCCAGAAAAACCTTATTGGCGACGTTTAAAAAATAACGCGCCGGGTCGCCCTGATAATTTTCCGCTACATAATCGGCTTTTCGCGCAACTCTATCAAATACTTCATCAGCGATTTCTTCCGCTTCGCAGCAGCCGCGATAGTTAAGGACTTTTATCAAACGCAGACGAATTGCCTCGTATTTTTGCCCGGCAATTTCACGGTCTTTATCCAACCAATCAAGCATTTTCTCAAACGCCTGAAGGTTTAAGTCCCAATTTTTCTTCATTAATTATAAGGAATTTTGTTCTCTAAATTTGGTCTGTTTGAAAGTTTATGATTTAGCACCCGGCAAGTCAAGAATATTCTTTAATTTCGGGACGTTTGAGAGACTTCTTTTGTTAATATTTCCAAAATTCGCGGGACAAATCCCGATTCCGGCGGAAGTGAGAAAAATTTCGTCGGCTTCGATAATCTCATTCAGACCGGCTTCTACCTGTCGAACCGCAAAATTTTCGATTAAAAGCTCGCGCGTCGTTCCCGCCAAACAGCCTGTTTCGAGAGCGGGCGTAAAGATTTCTTTATTTTTTATCCAAAAGACGTTTGCCGTCGAAGCCGAAACGATCTCATCTTTTTCGTTGAGCCGGATGGCTTCGCCAAATCCGCGCTTTTTGGTTTCTTCAAGAGCAAGTAGATTTTCCAGATAATTACATGATTTCACGCCCGCCAGCGGCGAGGTCGAATTAATCCGAAACGGCGAAACGGTTAAATTAAAATCGTTTTCAATTTTCCGAAAATCTGCCGTCGTAATCAAAATGCTCGTCTTTCGCTTCGTTTCAAACAGCCAAATTTCGCTTGCCTGTTCATCAAATAAAGTTACGCGGGCGCGGGCGTTTGAAATTTCATTTTTTTCGATTATTTCTAAAAGAGAATCTTTAACCGTTCCTTCCGCAAATTCCGATAAATCAATCCCGGTTTTCTCTGCATTTTCGTTTAATCTGCGCCAATGTTTCTCCCAGAGAAACGGCTTTTTATCGTAAACGGCAATAGTCGTGAAAATCCCCTTCCCGTAAAGCGCAGCGGAAGAAATAGACGACAGAAATGCTTCGGATGCAGATGCGATTTTGTGATTGAAGGAAACAAATCCGTGCATTCTGTCATTAAAACACAAATGGTTTTTCCGGCGGAATCGGATTTATCATTTATGGGTGTAAAAAATCGGGGAACAATCTATAATGCTTTTACAATATGGTTGAAATTCTTCAAAAAGCCGAAGCGTTAAAAGCAGAGTTAGACTCACTGCGCCCGCTCGACGCGGAAGCCGAAGGGCGGATTATGCAGAAATTTCGGCTTGATTGGAATTACCATTCAAACAATCTCGAAGGCAATTCCCTGACCTACGGCGAAACCAAAGCCTTAATTTTGTTCGGAATCACCGCGCAGGGTAAACCGCTCAAAGACCATTTTGAAATTACCGGACACAACGAAGCGATAAATTGGATTTTGGAACTCCTTAAAGACGAAACGCCTCTGACCGAAAAATTTATCCGCGAGCTTCACACGCTTTTGCTGAAAGAATCGAGCTACAAAGAAGCGCAAACGCCGAACGGGAAACCGACGCGCCGAAAAATTGAAGTCGGCAAATACAAAACACAGCCGAATCACGTCATCACCGAGACGGGCGAAACTTTCTACTTCGCCACGCCCGAAGAAACGCCCGCGAAAATGCAGGAATTGGTCGAATGGTATAGAAAAGGAAAGGAAAGAGAGGACGTAAACCCGATAATTTTAGCCGCGCTTTTTCATTACCGCTTCATCCGCATTCATCCATTCGACGACGGCAACGGCAGAGTCGCGCGAATTTTGATGAATTTTATTTTAATGCAGTTCGGCTATCCGCCTGTGATTATCAAAACCGAAGATAAGGAAAATTATTACGCTGTTTTAAGGCTTGCCGACGCGGGTGAACTTGAGCCGTTTATTGAATACATCGCGCAGAATCTTGTTCGCTCGCTTGAAATAATGATTCGCGGCACGAAGGGCGAAGAAATTGAAGACTTGGACGAATTAAATAAAAGTATTTTTATCTTGAACCAAAAAGCAAAAGATTTAAAGGGTAATAAGTCAATAAAAGTCTTTCACTACATTGAAGATATTGATGCGTTTATTGTTACAAAAGAATTTGCGGATATAAGCGACTATCTCGGACTAAGCGAATGGAATCACGTTGTTTGGATTGGCAGACTTTTTGCCCGTGACAATGATTATGGCGAACATTGGTTCGATAATTGGGATGAAAGAGAAAGGCTGTCCGATAAAATTGAGAGTTTGGGAATTACAGAAAATGATTTGTTGATTATTGTTCCCGAAAATTTTGTTGACGGAAAAAACGGTCCTTGTCATCCTCCTAAAATTAGAAAAATGTTTTGGACTGATGTTCTAAAATCACTTCATATTAGCTACGAACTTTTATTTGCAAAAGCCAAACATTTTAATGATAGGGAAAAGCAAAATCAAACCGGCTTCTACATTAAAGATTTGGAAGAGCGAATAGCTAAGATTCAAGCAAATATTTGAATTCATCCTCATTCAAAACCTTTACACCCAAACTACTCGCTTTATCCAATTTCGAGCCTGCGTCCTCGCCTGCAACAACAAAATCCGTCTTTTTGCTCACCGAAGAAGATACGCGCCCGCCGCGTTCTTCGATTATTCGCGCTGCTTCGTCGCGGGTGAAATTTTCCAGTTTTCCGGTCAGAACAAACGTCTTTCCGGCGAAATTTTCGTTCAGATTCGCCGAAGCGTCGCCGTCTTTTTCGGTTTTCACGCCCGCCGCTTTTAATCTTTCGATAATTTCCAGATGGCGCGGGTTGCGGAAATAACCGAAAACGCTTTCGGCGACCGTCAGACCGATTTCGTGAATCGCGTCCAATTCTTCGACCGAAGCTTTCGATAATGCGTCAATGCTCCGGTAATGATTAGCTAAAATCTTCGCGTAGCGCTCGCCGACGTGGCGGATGTCCAAGCCGTAAAGCAATCTTTGTAGACTGCGCTGTTTGCTGGCTTCGATCTGCTCCATCAGATTCGTGGCTGATTTTTCCGCCATTCGTTCGAGGTCGGCGACCTGCTCCATCGTTAAAGAATAAATGTCAGCTACATTCCGCACCAAGCCGTTTTCGATCAGCTTTTCAACCAACACATCGCCCAAACCTTCGATATCCATTGCCTTTCGTGAAGCGAAAAGCAGAATTCGCGCCTTTATTTTGGCGGGACAATCGGGATTCGGACAGCGCGTAACGGCTTCGCCTTCGGGACGGACGACCGGAGTTGCGCAAACCGGGCAGATTTTCGGAAATTCCCATTCTTTTTCCTCGCCCGTGCGTTTTGTGTCAATGACTTTGAGAACCTGCGGAATAATCTCGCCGGATTTTTCGATCAGCACGTAATCGCCGATTTTCACGCCAAGACGTTTTATTTCATCTTCGTTGTGCAGAGACGCTCGCGCGACGACAGTTCCGGCAAGCAAAACGGGTTCGAGAACGGCGACCGGCGTGAGCGCTCCGGTTCGCCCGACCTGGACGATGATGTCGGTTAGCTGCGTTGTCGCCTGCATCGCGGGATATTTGTAGGCGATTGCCCAGCGCGGCGCTTTGGTCGTCGCGCCGAATTCTTCCTGCAAAGCGGTGGAATTTACTTTGACGACCACGCCGTCAATGTCGTAATCGAGCGAATCGCGCTTTTCTTCCATTAGATTGCAAAACGCGATAACCGCTTCGATATTTTTGCACTTTTCGCGGTTCGGATTGACATTGAATCCGGCTTTTCCCAGAAAATCAAAAATTGCCCAATGCGTCGGGAAAAGCTTCTGTCTTCCGCTCAAAGCGTCGTAAGGGAAAAAATCCAAACGTCTTGCCGCGACGACAGCCGCATCGAGCAGGCGAATCGTGCCGGAAGCAGCGTTGCGCGGGTTGGCGAAGGTTTTCAATTCTTGTTCTGCTAGTTCCTCGTTTAATCGCGCAAAATTCGAGCGAGAGAGAAACGCCTCGCCGCGAATTTCGACGTGTTCGGGAAAATCGCCTTTTAATTTCAAAGGAATCGAGCGAATCGTTTTCACATTCGGCGTTACATCGTCGCCGACGCTGCCGTCGCCGCGCGTCGCTCCCGCCGTCAAAAATCCGTTTTCGTAATGCAAAGCGAGCGAAAGCCCGTCAATTTTCAGCTCCGCCACGTAATCGAAATTTCTCCCGTCGGCTAATCTCCGGCATCGCTCGTCAAAAGCGCG
>DATHTS010000200.1:0-5317 GCA_035462935.1 Pyrinomonadaceae bacterium | reverse complement strand
CGGGCTGAAAATGTCGTCTCTTTTAACTTCTCCGCCCTCGCCGGTCGTCAGTTCCAGAACTTCGATGCGCCGCATAATCTGAAGCTGCTGCTCGGAAATTCTTTTAAGATAAAAAACAACCGCTCCCAGAAGCCCGATTGTCGCCAGTCCAATAAGTATCTGCATAAAATTCGGTTCGGATGGAAATTCAAATATACTCAAGCCTTGATTCGCGCGTCCCTGCGCCACCAAAACAAGCGCCAGAAAAGCAAACACCGCATTTCTTATTAAACTTTTTTTGCTGACCGGCTCGCTGTGCAATTGCCCGAAACAATGACAATCCGGCGCGTTTCCCTGCGCCATCTGCCAGAGCATTCCGCCGATAAACGCCAGCAGAAGCAAAAATGCGCCGACCGCGCCGAGCCAAGCCGTATAAACCGGCAAAAGAAGAAATGCTATAAGAATTTCGGTTGTGGGTAAAATGACGGCAAAGGTTTTCGAAATATCTTCAGGCACGCCGAAATCTTTCACGGCTTTTTCTGAGCCTTCGAGATCAAAAAGCTTTGCCGCGCCCGCCACTGCGAATATAGCAGCTAAGAATAATCTGATAAGCAGCAGAAGAATTTCCATAAAACTTGATTTCATCACAAAAACGGGCTGTTTTACAAGTAACAAGGTAAAACTGTTTAGGATAACCGCATTACCTTTACAGAACTTTTAATAAGAAGTTTACAACTCAAACAATTTTTAGTGTTTACTAACTATTCCTAATTTACAATGTTTTCCTATCTAAGAAGACTTAGTCCGATGTAGCTGGTAATCGATAGACTCTTAGCAAACTCGGATTCTCAACTTTGCATCCGTCCCGCCGAAAGCCAATATTCTTATCGCTATTGATTGTCTAACTCCCACTGATTACGTATCAGTGCTAACGCTTTTTTTCAAAAGGATAAATTTGCTCTATAATGTCAAGCGAAAAAAAGCGAAAAAAATTGACAAAATAATTAAAAATGTGCAAAATGCTCTTGTTCAACTCAACGACCGTAGTATCAGATCAATGAGCCGGCGACGATTAACGTCCTATTTCCTGCTTGATTTCCTACACTTTAGGAAATACCATTCGCAAATGGGTTTTTAATTGTTAATCAAATATTTGTAAAATATTTTTCAAAAATAAAGGAGAATAAATAAGTGAAATTTGTCGAATTATTAAAAATTACAAGCCCCAAACCTTTAAGCGAATTGAAGGAAGACCAAATTAAAGAATTGCAAAAAGCCCTTAGCAATTTAGGTTATCCGGTAGGTGCGATAGACGGATTGATAGGTCCAAAAACGCGCACTGCTTGGGCTGAATTTAAAACTGATATTTTTGAGGGAAATCCTGAATTTATCGGTCCTGAATCTATAAATCAGTTGCAGGGGATGCTAAAAACCGATACCAGCACCGGTATAATCCATGACTTTTCTACTAAGCAAGGAACAATTGATGCGATCAGATGGGAATGTCAATCGCAAGGTATAGGATTGAAAACACAGATGGCATATGTTCTCGCAACAGTTGAATGGGAAACCGCAAAAACGTTCAAACCCGTTCGTGAAGCATATTGGCTTTCAGAAAACTGGCGCAAAAAGAATCTAAAATATTATCCGTATTACGGGCGCGGTTATGTCCAACTAACTTGGAAAAACAATTACCAAAAGTATTCCGATCTTTTAGGCGTTGATATGGTCAAAACTCCCGATTTAGCAATGGATAACAATATTGCATTATTTATTCTCGTCCACGGTTTTAAAACGGGTACTTTTACCGGGCGCAAAATCACCGATTATATAAGTCTCAGTAAAACTGATTTTTTGCATTGCAGGCGCTGTATTAATGGGATGGATCAGGCGGCAAAGATTGCTGCTTTAGCCCAAAAGTATCTGTAAAGTCTTCTTTGAAAAGATAAACTTTTTTTGAAACCAAAAATTTTGGTATTTGTTAATACTCTTGGCAGTGGGTTAGTCGAAAGACTTCTCACTGCTTTTTTTTATCTTCTAACATTGGTAAAATAACCATTTTGTTAGTTGGTAAAATTTTTATCCTTAATACACAATGAGCATTAAACAAATCACAGTGCGCGGCGCGCGTCAGCACAATCTGAAAAATATCAACGTTGAAATTCCGCGCGATAAATTCACGGTTATCACGGGTTTATCCGGTTCGGGAAAATCCTCTCTGGCTTTCGACACGATTTACGCCGAAGGTCAAAGAAGATATGTCGAATCTCTCTCGGCTTACGCGCGGCAATTTCTCGATCAATTGGAAAAACCCGATGTGGATTCCGTCGAAGGACTTTCTCCTGCAATTTCGATTGAGCAGAAAACCGTTTCGCGCTCGCCCCGTTCGACGGTCGGAACGGTTACGGAAATTTATGACTATTTCCGCCTGCTCTTTTCCTCAATCGGGCAACCGCATTGTCACCAGTGCGGCTCGCCGATTTCGCGCCAATCAACCGAGCAGATTGTTTCAAATATCTCGGATTTACCGGAAGGCGAGCGCGTGATGATTCTTGCTCCCGTAGTGCGCGGGCGAAAAGGCGAATTCAAAAAAGAACTCGAAAAGCTTCACAAAGACGGTTTTATTCGCGCACGGATTGACGGCGAGATGCGGCAGCTCGATGAAGACATCAAGCTCGAAAAACGGAAGAATCACACGATTGAAGTCGTCGTTGACCGGCTTTTAATAAAAGAAGGGATAAAGGAACGCCTGAATGAATCGGTAAAAACCGCTTTGAAACTAACCGGCGGCGCGGTTTTGGTTTCGATTATTGACGGCGAGGAAAAACTTTATTCGGAAAAAATGGCTTGCATCAATTGCGGAATCAATATCGCGCAGATCGAACCGCGCTCGTTTTCGTTTAATTCGTCTTACGGCGCGTGCAAAACCTGCCAGGGTTTGGGAACGGTGATGGAAATTGACGCTAACAAAGTCCTGCCCGACCAGAGCGTTCCGGTTAATAAAATTAAATTTTTAAATGAAACGGACAAAGCGGGAGGGAAATTTTTGCAGTCGGCTTTGACGGCGATTATTGAAAAATATACGAACGAAGATAAGCTGGGGGAACCTGAGGATTTTGACGCGGAGACGCGGAGAGGCGGGGAGGCGGGGAAAGTTAAGAATTGGCTGGCAAAAATTGGGGTTGGCAAGGACCGAAAGCAAAACACCGGAGACCTTTTAAATTTGCCTTTTGCCGATTTGCCGCAGGAAATCCGCGACGCATTTTTTTACGGGACGAAACGACGTTTGACTTTTCGACAAGGCGGCTACAAATACGAATCCGATTGGAAAGGCGCGCTTCGGACGATGCGCGAGCGAATGGAAAACCCGCCGAGCGAAAAAGTTAAACTTGCTTTGGAAGAATTGGTTTCGCCCGCAAAATGTCCCGATTGTAAAGGAAGAAGGCTTCAGCCCGAATCTCTCGCGGTCAAAGTCGGCGGTCTGGGCATTGATGATTACGTTTCCCTTTCGCTGGATGATTCCCTTAACAAAATCAACCAAATTAAGTTAAATGCCCGCGAAGAAAAAATTGCCGGTCTTGTGTTGAAGGAAATTAAAGAGCGGCTCGGATTTTTGCAGGCAGTCGGGCTCGGTTATTTGACCTTGGACAGACCTTCGCAAAGTTTAAGCGGCGGCGAGGGTCAAAGAATCCGTCTGGCGACGCAAATCGGTTCACAGCTGCGCGGCGTTTTGTATGTTTTGGATGAGCCTTCAATTGGTTTACACCCGCGCGACAACCAAAAACTTATCGAAACCCTGCACGAACTCCGGGATTTGGGTAATACGGTTTTAGTCGTCGAACACGACGAAGAAACTATAGAGAAAGCGGATTACGTGATTGACCTCGGACCGCTTGCGGGAACGCACGGCGGCGAAGTTGTCGCCGTCGGCAAGCCTGAAGAAATCGAGCAAAGCGAAGATTCAATTACCGGAAAATATCTTTCCGGCGAGCTAAAAATCGAAATCCCCGAATTTCGGCGTTTGCCGAACGGAAACCGCATTACAGTTAAAGGCGCGCGGGCGCACAATCTGAAAAACATTGACGTTACCTTCCCGCTCGGCGTTTTCACGGTCGTCACAGGCGTTTCGGGTTCGGGAAAATCCACGCTGGTCGAAGATATTCTTTATCCCGCGCTTTACCGCCACGTTTATAAATCGGCGGTCGAGCCGCTAGAACACGATTCTATCGAAGGTTTAGAGCTAGTTGACAAAATCATTGAGATTGACCAATCGCCAATCGGCAGAACGCCGCGCTCGAATCCGGCGACTTACACGGGAGTTTTCACGCCGATCCGCGAGCTTTACGCTATGCTTCCCGAATCCAGAGAACGCGGCTACAAAGCCGGACGTTTTTCGTTCAATGTCAAAGGCGGTCGCTGCGAAGCCTGCGAAGGCGACGGGATGAAGCGCATTGAGATGAATTTTCTGCCCGACGTTTATGTTCTTTGCGACGTTTGTCGCGGCGCTCGCTACAACCGCGAAACCCTTTCGGTAAAATACAAAGGTCTCTCGATTGCCGATCTTCTCGACACGACGATTGAAGACGCTCTGCCGATTTTGGAAAACATTCCAAACATCAAAAACAAACTGCAAACACTGCTCGATGTGGGCTTAGGCTACATCAAGCTTGGTCAATCCGCGACGACTTTATCAGGCGGCGAGGCGCAGCGAATAAAATTAGCCAAGGAATTATCCAAAAGAGCGACAGGAAAAACGATTTACATCCTTGACGAGCCGACGACCGGGCTTCATTTTGCCGACGTGCATAAATTGCTCGACGTTTTGCAAAGATTGGTGGACACGGGCAATACGGTTATTGTCATCGAACACAATCTGGACGTGGTAAAGAGCGCCGATTACATCATTGATCTTGGACCCGAAGGCGGCGAGCAAGGCGGTCGCGTTGTCGCCACCGGCACGCCGGAAGAAGTCGCGCGGGTGAAGAAATCTTATACCGGGCAGGCTTTGAAAACGTTACTAAAATAACGAAAAAGTTATATTTAATTCAATTTTTGAGGTAAAAGTTATGTCAAATACCGAACTCGAAAACAGAATATCCGTTTTGAAAAGGAAGTTGCAATTCTCAAGCAAAAAATAGAGAAGGACGAAAAGCCCAAAATACCTTGGTGGAAAGAAAGAATCGGTATTTTTGCCGATGATCCGGCTCACGAAGAAGCGATCCGGCTCGGACGCGAGTATCGTTTAGCTCAAAAAGAAAATTTTGATGAGGATGAGAAATAAATGTTTGAAATATTTAATTAAGCGATTCGGCAAACTTCAGCTTTAAGCTGATGCGAG
>DATHTS010000199.1:0-7864 GCA_035462935.1 Pyrinomonadaceae bacterium | reverse complement strand
GATGATGCGCGTTTTGCTGGAAAGCGTCGGAGCAAAAGTTACGCCGGTTTCTCCAGTCGCCGCCGCGCTCGAAAGGCTGGAAAATTCGCATTTCGATATTCTGATAAGCGATGTCGAGATGCCGGATGAAGACGGCTACTCGCTGATAAAAAGAATTCGCCGGGCGGACAATGCCCAATACTCGGAAATCGGAGCAATCGCCTTGACCGCGCATGCCCGCACCGCCGACCGCCTTCGCGCTCTTTCAGCCGGATTCGATTCTCACGTCGCCAAACCTTTTGAACCCGCGGAGCTTTTAACGGTTATTGCCGGGCTTGCGCGGCGGACGAAACTCGGTTAATCTCACAATCAAACTTTAATTTCGTATTTACCGGATTGGCGGCACAGAAAAAGCTATTTGCCTTTTTCTGTTTCCGCATTAAATCTTTTTATTTAAAAGGGAGGTTTTATGAACAAAATTGAAACTGTTTCTTCAATTTACGATGCTTTCGGAAGAGGCGATATTCCGGGAATTCTGGATAAATTAGCTGATGACGTAGCTTGGGAAAGATGGGAGGATAATTCTGCTCAAAAAGCAGATGTTCCATGGCTCAGACCGCGAAATAACAAAGAAGGTGTGGTCGAATTTTTTAAGATTGCCGGCACGTTGGGAATCAAAGATTTTCAAGTTTTGTCGCTGATGGAAGGCGAAAATCAGGTGGCGGCGGAAATTGCAATTGAATCCGCGAAATTCAGTGATGAAGAAATTCATCTCTGGACTTTTAACGAAGAAGGAAAAATTTCCCGCTTTCGCCATTATGTTGACACGGCAAAACATATCGCCGCCGCGCGGGATTAGACGAGCGAATTAACTTCCGCTTAACACAAGCCGAAACGGGAAATGTCTTTTTACCGAGACGTTTTTAAGATTCGCTTTTTCAGCCAAAATCTTTAGCTCATTTGGTTTAAAGCTTCGTAAAATGGAAAGCGAGCCGTCTTCGCGGACAAGAGGACTGATTCTAAAACCGGCGCAGAAAATTTGAAAAAGCAGATACGCCGCACGGTGGCGGTGAAGGTCAATCACAAAGATTTTCCGGCGCGAAACGCGCGACATTTCCGTTAAAATTTCGACGATTTTTTCATCCGTAAAATGATGCGTGAAAAGCGAGCAAATCGTGTAATCGAAGGAATTATTTTCAAAAGGAAGATCGAGCGCGTCGCCCCGAACAGCTTTTATTTCCCTAAAATTCTTCGATTCTTCCAAAATTGCGCCAGCCGAACGAGCGTTTAATTCCAAGCCGAAAAGCTGCGGCTTTCGCTTTTGTTTTCCTGCAAATTCGGCAATTACGCGCAAAAGCTCGCCCGAACCCGCGCCGACATCCAAAATCGAAAAATCCTTTAAATTCTCGCTTTCAATCTCGCGCAAGAGCGTTTTTTTCAAAGCCCAAACATCACCCGCAAAACGATTGACCAGACGAATTTCACGCAGGAAGCGGTCGTATTCTTCCGGCGTGTAATCGCCCCTGTCAATTCTTTCAAGTTTCAGGCTGCGAGTTTTAAACACAGAAACAAAATAAGCAGAAAGCAGACCGAAACGTCAAGCAGATAAATAAGAAATCCGTCGGTTAAAGCCTTCTTTTTGTTACTAAAGCGATTCAAGATTGAGTGTAAGGTCAGAACCGCCTGCGTTAGCGGGCGGGTTTCTTCGCTGAGAATTACCCGCCCGCTAACGCAGGCGGTTCTGACTCGGAATTGGTCTAAAGTTTTCAGCCGGGTTCAGCCGTTGGCAATTTATTCAAATCGGTTTTAAAACAAAAGCAATATGCGGTAAGCATTAATCCAACATTGACTTATCCCTCGTTTTAATATAAATATATTCTGCTTATCTTAAATTAATCAACAAAAAGGAGATTCGGCTATGAATTGGAAATTTGTAGCGGCGCTTGCATTTGGGATACTTCTATCTGCCTGCCAGCCGCCCGCGACTAACACAAATACGGCTCCCGCTAACAATGCAAATACGACAAATATGAACGCAGCCAAA
Organism: Pyrinomonadaceae bacterium; assembly: GCA_035462935.1. GTDB lineage: Bacteria > Acidobacteriota > Blastocatellia > Pyrinomonadales > Pyrinomonadaceae > DATHTS01. The sequence continues at coordinate 5,841 of DATHTS010000199.1, read as the reverse complement.
AGCGATGCGACGCAACCGCAGCCTGCGACCAATTTACAGGAATTGGCTCGGCGGATTGTTACGCAAAGCGCAGGCGTAAAAGAAGGCGAGATCGTCTTGGTCAGCGGCGGCATACGCGATATGCAGCTGCTGGAAGACATCGTTATCGAGGTCGAAAAGGTTGGCGGTCAACCGCTTTTAAGCATCGGCAGCGAGCGTATGGCAAAAAGATATTACGATGAAGTTCCCGCAAAATACGATTCGAGCGAGCGGAAACTCGGTATGGCTTTGGCGAGAACGGCTAATGTAACTATCAATGTCGAGAATACGGAAACCGAAGGTTTACTCGCCAATGTTCCGCGCGAAAGACTTGCCGCTAACGCGAAAGCCGGTCAGCCGGTCGGCGCCGAGTATCGCAAAAATAGAGTTCGTTCGGTAAACGTCGGCAACGAGCTTTACCCGACCGAATGGCGGGCAAAACGCTTTGATATGCCGCTCGGCGATTTTTCCAAAATGTTCTGGGAAGGCGTGAATATTGATTACACGAATCTTCAGGCAACCGGCGAAAAAGCTCGGACTGCTCTTACCGGAAAAGAAGTGGAAATCACGCATCCGAACGGCACGAATTTAAAAATGAACATTGAAAATCGCCCGGTTTATATCAGCGACGGCATTATTTCCGAGGACGACGTGCAAAAAGGAAACTTGGCGGTATATCTCCCGGCTGGCGAAGCAGCAGTTACGCCCGCTCCAAATTCCGGCGACGGTAAATTCGTCATCGAAAAGCAGTATTTCGAGGGCAAAGAGGTTAATAATCTTACCTTGACCTTTGCAGGCGGAAAACTGACGGAAATGACCGGCGAAGGACCCGGCTTTGAAGCGATGAAAGCCGACTACGACGCATATCCCGAAGGCAAGGAGCTTCTCGGCTTTTTCGACATCGGACTTAATGAAAATATGAAATTCCCCGCCAACACAAAAACCGGCAACTGGGTTTCCGCCGGAATGGTAACCGTCGGCACGGGAAACAACACCTGGGCAAACGGCACGAACAACGTTTCGGGCGGCGTTTTCGGTCATCTTTCCGGCGCGACCGTAAAGATTGACGGAAGAACGATTGTCGAAAACGGCGTTTTGAAACTTTAAGGCAGATAAACTGTTGAATTTGATGTCGGAAAACAAAGGCTTTTTCTTAGCATCCTTCGTGCGTGCTTTGCGTTTTAATTATTTTTCTAACCGCAAAGCACGCAAAGTTTTTCGCAAAGAGCGCAAAGTCAAGGGCAATCAAACAAGAACTAGGGAGTTGAAGCAGAATTAATCGAAGGTGGAAGAGGTGAGTTTACCGTTTGGGTGGATGACAATCTCGTGGCAGAAAAAGGATGGATAAGATTTCCGTCGGACAAAAAAATTGTCGAAAGCGTGAGGCAGGCTTTAAACGAACAGTAAAGGAAATAGAATCAATTCCGTCGGGGATACTTCCCTTTTCCGGTTTAAGTCTTTGCGAAAATGTTAATCAGATGAGCGATGATGAATTAAACAAATTCATTGAGTTATTCGATAAAATATCAAAGCTCAAATCCGTCAAATGCCGTATGGCACACGAGCGCGTCCGAATAGATAAAGAAACGGGTTTGCCGATTGCTCGAACTATGCCGGAATCGAGCTATAAGCGAATCGGGCTTTGCAGCCCGGAAATTCGCGGCGAGATGGTTTCCTGCGGGCATACGATGGCGCGTTATCTTTTGCAGGACGCGCTGAAACTTTTAAATTCGGAAGGAAAGGATACGGTTATTTTAGAAGCCGAATTAAGCGACCTGATTAATCGGATTCACATTCTCGACCATAAAAAAGGCGAAGCCGAAAAGCGTCTGGCAAAATTAATCGAGAAAATGCATTTTCAGCCGGAAACGAATTTGACTTCGGATTTTGAAGCGGCAAGCGCGGAAATACAAAACATTGAACGGCAGCACGATGAATACGTCGAGCGAACAAGCAGGCTGCGAAATTTAATAATTTTTGAAATGAAAACGGTGATTGAAAGCGCGAAGACGCTTCAAATAATCTAGAAGCTATCTCAAAAATAATAATATCGTTAAGCAAGCGGTCTATGACCGCGTTTCAGGCAATAATCTTCGGCAAACGCGGTCACAGACCGCTTGCTTAACCTTACGTTTTGTATTTTTGAGATTGCCTCTAGAAACAAGAGTCTTTCATAACTTCTTCATAAAAATTTCAGGGTTTTCTAAATACGGCTTCCCTTCTTTTCCTTTATCCTAAACCTCGTGTTGAACAAGGCTCTTTTTTCGGGCAAGTTGTTCAACATCAATCATTAATACAAAATTTGGAGGTCATTATATGCTATTTAATGTTAAAAACGCCGAGCTTTCCAACGGCATTAATCTACAGTATGTCGAGCGAGGCGACGCTTCCGGCGTTCCCGTAATTTTTCTGCACGGGATTACCGACTCGTGGCGCTCGTTCGAGCTTCTTTTGCCGCATCTGCCGGAATCAATTCGCGCTTTTGCCCTAACACAGAGAGGGCACGGCGATTCCGACAAACCGGAAACCGGTTATCTGCCGCAGGATTTTGCGGCTGATGTGGCGAGATTTATGGACGCGGTCGGGCTTGAATCAGCCGTAATCGTCGGGCATTCGATGGGCAGTTTTAACGCGCAGCGTTTTGCCATAGATTTTTCCGAACGCGCCCTTGGAATTGTTTTGATTGATTCGTTTGTAAACTGTCGGGACAATCCCAATGTAACCGAATTTTACGAGACGGAAATCTTGAAACTGACCGAGCTGGTTCCCGTAGAATTGGTGCGCGAATTTCAGGAAAGCACCTTCGCTCAGCCGATTCCCGCAGATTTTCTGGAAACGGTAATTAACGAAAGCCTGAAACTTCCGGCGCGACTCTGGAAAGAAACGTTTAAAGGTCTGATTTCTACGGACTTTTCCGATGAACTGGGTAAAATCGAAGCGCCTACTTTGATTGTGTGGGGCGAAAAGGACGCCTATTTCCCGCGGAGCGATCAGGAAAGGCTTTTAGAGAAAATCGCAAACTCCGAATTGCTGATTTATCCCGGCGTCGGTCACACGCCCCAATGGGAAGTGCCGAAAAAATTGGCGGCTGATCTTGTTCGCTTTATCGAAAATCTAAAAACTGAGAAAGTGCAAAGCCGCGCTTTTCGCGAAATTGGGCAAACCGGTAATACATTCGCTGCTTGAGAAATTCATTTTTGAGAAGCTAACTTGAAAATTATTGTTTTTGAAATAGCTTCCAGATTACTGATGCGTGTTTAGAGTCCAAACTTTAGTTTGCCTGTGTGAGCGAATGCACGCTAAAGTGTGGACTCTGAACGCTTGATATTTTGTCAATCCATCTAACTATTTAAAAGGCGGAGAATTGCTTGCGCGGCGCGTTTTGACGCTCCTCCGTGTCCGAGCGTTTCGGCAACTTCGTGTAAATCATCACGCATTTTTTTATTATTTTCCGGTTCGAGCAGACGAAAAAGCTCCGCGCTCAGGTTTTCCGCCGTAAAATCGTGCTGAATTAACTCTTTGACCAATCTTTCCCGCGCGATCAGATTTACCAAGCCGTAATGCTCGACTGAAATTAGCGGGCGCAAGGCATACCAGTTAAACGCGGAAGTTTTATAAACAATCACAAACGGCGTTCCGATAATCGCGGTTTCGAGCGTGGTCGTGCCGCTTTTTACCGCCGCGACATCCGAAGCATTTAAAACTTCGTGAGTTTCGCCCTGAACAGAGATTAAAGTTTGGGGAAGTTTTAAGCCTTTTTGTTTCGCTTCGGCAATTGCAGTTTCAACTTCTTCCGCTTTCCGATTTGAAGCCAGCGCAATTACAAACTGCAATTCTTTATTTTTCTCAGCCATTAAAACCGCAGTTCCGAGCAAAACAGGTAGAATCCGCACAATTTCTTTATGACGACTTCCGGGAAGAAGCGCGATAATCGGTTTTGAATTATCGAGGTTGTGTTTGGCGCAAAATTCTTCCCGCGAAATTTTCGGCTTGACTTCACGCGCTAAAGGGCTGCCGACATATTCGACCTTTGAAAAGCCCTGTTTTGAATACCAATCTTTTTCAAACGGCAAAATCGTTAAGACCAAATCCACGTAATTTTTAATCGTCCTGACGCGGTATTTTCGCCACGCCCAAAGCTGCGGCGAGATGTAATAGATAATTTTAAGTCCGCGTTTTTTGAGAGATTTGGCGAGTTTTAGATTAAAATCGGGGAAGTCAATTAAAATAACGACATCGGGCTTTTTCTCAACCGCGGCTCGCTTTAATTTTTGAAAAACCTGCAAAAACATCGGCAGAGCGCGGGCAATTTCCGGTAATCCGACGATTGATAAATTATCGGAATTGATTACGGTTTCAACTCCCGCTTCGCGCATTTTTTCGCCCGTCGCGCCGAAAAATTCAAATTTCGTGTCCGGCGCGAGTTCCCTGAATGCCCTCACGAGTTTGGCGGCGTGCGTATCGCCGGACGCTTCGCCCGCGACGAGCATTATTTTGACGGTTTGTTTCATTCGTTATAATAAATGTAAAAAAGATTTAAGAGAATTCGCCCTGCAATTTAATTTTCCCCTTAAGTCAACCATTTCAGTCTTTCGCGGCATCAAAGAAAGCGTTTTTAAGTGTAGAAAATTTATTTCAAACTTCCTGTTGCTTGCAACCGCCAAGTTTTGCGCTTACAATGCAATGTTTTGTGCTTAAGAAAAAAGTCATACAAATTATACAACTCTTTTCGGAGGATTTTGTGAAGTTTAGCTTTTTAGTTTTTTTTGCAGTTTTATTTAGTTTCTTACCAGTTTCCGCCCAGGTTGATTCGGTCATCGGGCAGTTTACCTCTTCAAGCGTTGAATCCTTTGCCGGCGGAATCAGCGGCGACGGAAGATTGGTCGTTTTTGAATCTACCGGCGATCTCGCTACCGAAAATCCGCGAAACGCCGACGGCAGCCGCGAGATTTTTATTTTCGATTACGCGCAGCGCCGTATTTTTCAAATCACCGACACTAAAAATTTATTGACGGATCCTGCGAAAGCGTCAACTCTCGACAACATTAGAGTTGAAATCATCAATCTTCGACCGGTTATCAGCAACGACGGTCGCTGGATTGCTTTCGGCTCAAACGCGACCTGCGCTTATCCGGGAAATCCTGCCGCCAGCCCGCCGATCCCGGCAATCGTAACCAACAGCAATCCGGGAAACTTTGATCCCAATATTACCGCTTCAAATCCCTGTAACGTAACTGCTAACAATCAGACAACCAGTAATCTGGTTAACGACGGAAACACGGAAATGTGGCTTTATCAAGTTCCGGCGGTCGCGCCCGTTAATTTATCTTCGGGAAGCGAAATTCCCATAACGGATTTGAGCGCGGGAACTTTTATACAAGTTACCAACACGCTTCCCAGCCGTCTGCCCGTCGCGGGTTCGACAACGAACGATCCGATTATTGCGGATGATAACCGCAACGCTTCAATCAACGACAATGGAAACATTATTGCCTTTGTTTCCAACCGCGATTTGGTTGCGGGAAAAAATGATGCAGCCGCAAGCAATCCTGAGATTTTTACCTTCGTGCGAAGTTTGAATTCCGTCGCGCAAGTTACGGAAACACCAAGGGGAACCGCCGCATTGCCGCTTTACAACGCAACTCCGACGATTTCCTTTGTTCCACCGGGAGTTCCTACCCTTTCGGTTTATCGCGTCGCTTTTATCTCCAACGCGCAAAATCCGATTATCGGAATGACCGGCGGCAGCAATCCCGAAAATAACGTGGAAATTTATTTTTCGGATTTGGACGCATCAGGAAATCCCACCGGAACGCGCCGACA
>DATHTS010000198.1:0-8125 GCA_035462935.1 Pyrinomonadaceae bacterium | reverse complement strand
AACCTTTGCAGGTGGCGCAAACTTTGTCGTTGGCGATTAGTTCGGCTTCGACGGTTGCGGTCGTGTCGGTTGATTCAACGATCCGCGCTTTTAGGTGAATAGGCACGTCAAACGGCGTGGGGCGCAGCAGTTTTATTGAATAATTTGCCGTTACGGTGCAGTCTGGTTCGGTCTTGCCGCTCTTTTTCATCAGGTAATGCGCCGCCGCCCAGTTTGAGTGGCAGTCGAGCAGAGCGCCGATGATGCCGCCGTTGAGCATTCCGGGGAAGGCTTGGTGATGCTCTTCGGCGCGCCATTCGGCGACATATTCGCCCGCTTCATTTTCAAAACTGCGGATTCGCAAGCCCTTTTCGTTCGCTACGCCGCAGCCGAAACAGATGCCGATGGGCGCGTAGGTTTCCTGTAAAGATTTTTCTTCGTTTGTATTCATTTGGTTAAGTCTAATTTAACATTTTCCGGGCGTATTTTGTAAGGCGGAAGCCTGCGCGTAAGCAAGGGGAAAAACAGTAGGCAGCAGTTGGCACTTGGCAGGAAAAACCGACTGCCTACTGCCGCTGCCTTCTGCCTACTTGAAAAAATGCGCCCTTGTTCACGCGCGGGCTTCCGCCTTTTTATTCAGAAACACTAAAAAGATAAAAAAAGTGTAATATATACGGCTTTTTTGCCATATATAGTTAAGAGTTGTAAAAATTTCCGAATATTTGGCAGGACAAGCGTAGATTTGGAGGAATTTCGTAAAAATTTCGTTTCTTTTTCGTTACTTTTACGAGGTTTCCGTGTAATTTACGTTTTGAATAATTATTAGACGGTTTGAGTCGCTGCCCGGCGAGGCTTTTGAAGCTTTTAATTTTTTTTTCGGCTTTTATTCAATTTTTAGGTTTTGTTTTGGCGCGTATATTATTGAGCGAAAATTTTCACAAGATAAAACCAATTCGAGCCAGATACGTATAAAGAGATTATTTATAACGAAATTGTAAAAAGCTCGGAGCCGATTTTTTACCAAATTTTGAGCTGTTTTTCTGAAAAATATCGCATATAGATATATAAGGCAACTGATTTGTAATAAGGAAAATTTAATCCGTTCAGAGGATTTAATGAGCTTTCAAACCATACAAGGGCAATCTTTATTTGAGAGGATGAACATTCGGTTGTTCAACCGGATGCGGGCGATTCTTGTGTTTGCCACGCTTTTAGTTATTTATATTGATCCAGCCGAACCCCAAAGGTATGTCGTCCTTACCTATACAGCCCTTGCTCTTTATAATATTTACGCAATCTCTCTTTTATTTTTTTCGTATCTAAAGCCGCATTTGATTCCGGTAAATTACACTCATTGGATAGACGTTGCGTGGTGTTTGCTGCTAATCATTATCAGCTCCGGCACGAATAGCATCTTTTTCTTCCTGTTCTTTTTCGCGCTTTTGGAAGCGTCTTTCCGGTTCGGATATTGGGAAGGACTCCGGGTAACTTTCACTTCCGTTTTATTGTTTACCACGCTCGGATATTTAGCCGCGCCGACGGAAAACTTCGAGGTCAACCGTTTCTTATTAAGACCGATTTATCTTGGCATTCTCGGTTATATGATTTCCTTTTGGGGCGGGCAGGAACTGCGGAATAAACGTCGCCTGGCGGTTCTTAAAGATATCAACCGGCTTTACAATCCGCGTTTCGGCGTTGACCAGACGGCAGCCGCGATCCTGCAGAAGATTCTTGATTCTTTTGAAGCCGACTCGTGTCTTTTTATTACCGCTAATCAAAACTCGTCCGGCTGGGATTTGCGGCGTTCTTACCGGGCAAATCCCGAAAAGGCGATTTACGCCGAGCGGATAGAAAATGAAAATCCTCTGCTCGGGATTCCGCCGGATTCTGCGGCTATTTACTGCCATTCGCAATTTGGCTGGAAAGGCAGGACGGCAAAATACACGGTTTTTGATCTGGAAAGCGGTCAGCGAATCGAAGAACAACCGCGAAAGGGAGAATTGCTGGCAGACCTTTTAGAGACAAAAACCTTTATCAGCGTTCCTCTACAGCAGCGCGGAACGATTGCCGGGCGAATTTATTTGACTTCAAACACAAGAACGTTTGATTTCTCGGATGTCGGATTTCTCAGCCAACTGCTCGAACTCGCCGTTCCGGTTATGGAAAACGTAAACTTGCTTGACCGCCTCGCATCGGAAGCGACCGAAGAACAGCGTCAGAAAATTTCACGCGATATTCACGACAGCACGATTCAGCCTTATATCGGTTTAAAGCTCGGATTGGAGGCTTTGCAAATGAAGCACGAATCGGGCGAAGACACTTCCCGGGACATCGGGCAGCTTATCAATATGGCTAATGCGAATATTAACGATATTCGCAGTTATATCAATAAATTACGCGCCGACGCGCCCGACGCGAAAAAAGGCTCGGTGCTGGTTTCCGCCATCAGAAAGCAGGCGGATAAATTGGGCGAATTTTACGGAATTGAGATAGAAGTCAGCGCCGATGATAATATTCAAATCAATGATCGCCTTTCAGCAGAGGTTTTCCAGATAATAACCGAAGGCTTGAGTAATGTCAGACGGCATACAACATCTAATCACGCCTTGATTATTATCGAATGTGATGATAAAAAATTAAAACTAGAAATACAAAATAATAACCCGAACGGTGATGTCTCTATTAATTTCATTCCCAAATCAATCACCGGTCGGGCGGAAGCGCTTGGCGGGCAAGCGCGCGTCAGAAACGAAAATAACAGCACAAAGGTCTCGGTCGAAATCCCACTTTAATTTAATAAATATGACAACAAGCACTCTTAGAGAGCCTATTCACATTTTACTCGTGGACGACCATCAAAGTTTTTTAGACGGTCTGAAAATGCTCATCAACGCAAACAAATCTTCGATGCAGGTAGTTTCGACCGCCAACAGCCGCGAGGAAGCCTTAAAAGCCGCCGCCGAGCATAAACCGGATTTGATACTTTTGGATATTGATTTGGGCAATGACAACGGTCTTGAGGTTCTGCCCGAACTGATTGAAAAAACGGGTGCTAAAGTAATAATGCTGACCGGAGTGATAGATCAGAAAATTCACGAAAAGGCGATTATCGGCGGCGCGCGCGGCGTTTTGCTGAAAAATTCGACGGGACAGGTAATCCTGAAAGCCATCGAAAAAGTTTACAACGGCGAGATTTGGGCGAACAGCGATACGCTCAGCAGAGTTTTTGACCAGCTCAAATATCAAAAAACAGGCGGAAAATCCGACGACCCCGAACAGCAAAAGATTAACAGTTTGACCGGGCGCGAGCGCGAAATTATCAGCCTGATTGTAACGGAAGATTCCTCCACCAACAAGGAAATCGCCAGCCGCCTTTTTATCAGCGAATCAACCCTGAAAAATCACCTGACCACGATTTACAGCAAACTCGGTGTAAAAAACCGGATTGACCTGCTCAAATACGCTTTAACGCACAAACTCGATAAATCGTAAAACTAAAGCATTTTCAAATAATCAAAAAACGAAAAACCGAAAGAAATAGTTTTTACAACTGAAACCGGCTGACCGTTTTTCCATTCCGGCTCAAAGCGCATACCGCGCGCCGACTTGACAGCCGATTTTGTAAGCCCGAACGGTAATCTTTTCACGGGCGTTACATCGCCGATTGTGCCGTCGGCGAGAAAAGCGACGCGGAGAATAACCGTCCCCTTTATTCCGAAGAGTCTTGCCTGGTCCGTATAAGCCGGTTTCGGTTGGTATGTGAAAGTCAAAGGAGAATTTCCTGACGGCGGTTTTTCCCGAATTCCCGCGCCAATATCATTTTTAACGGAAAAAGCCTCGCTATTTGGCGATAAATCGTCCCCAATATCTTTTGTTTTCAACTTTAGAACTTCGGTTTTCGGGAATTTTCTCAACGGCATCAAATCGCCGAAACTCAGCGTCGAAAAAAATCTTTCGGCGACGGCAGTGTCGTGGGGCGTTTCGCTCAATGTATGAAAAATGTAAAAACGCCTGCTTCCCTGAACGGCTAAAATCGTCTGCCGGAAATCTTCGTCATCGGTAAAGGAAAACTTTCTGGCTGGCAGATTGCCGATTTTTGTTTCGACGGCTTGCGCTCCGTTTTCAGCGGCAATCTCGGCTAAAAGTTTATAATGGACGGTGGGGAAATCTTCGCCCGAAGAAATAAAGAAATAAGTATTTTCGGCAACCCCTTCATAAAATCTCGGCGACTCCTTCCGGTTTTCGGGGAACTTGGTCATTCTGATATTTTCGGGAATCTCGACGGAAAATTCTTCGTCAAACCCAGTAAATTTTTGCCATTTGACGAGTTCGTCAGTTTGAGCGTTCACAATAGACCAACAAAAGAAGAAAACTAGGGTGAGGTTAAGAAGAATTTTCATATTGATATTTTTCTCCCGTAAATTTATTTAAAGTTTGCTGATAAATTTATTTTCCGTCAAGATTTTTATTTCTTCGGTCTCTCATTAGGCTTCAGAACTCTTTTCCGCAGGCGAATTGATTTCGGTGTAACTTCGATCAATTCATCATCCGCAATAAACTCTAAGGCTCTTTCCAGCGACATTTCGCGCACGGGAATGAGGCGCATCGCTTCGTCGGCGGAAGCGGCGCGCATATTGGTTAGCTTTTTCTCTTTGATGGCGTTTACGTCCAAATCTACGGCGCGGGCGTTTTCGCCAACTATCATTCCTTCGTAAACTTTCGTTTGCGGTTTAACGAAAAGCATTCCGCGTTCCTGCAAATTGTAAAGCGCGTAGGTTGTCGCTTCGCCCATTCGGTCGGCGACGAGCGAGCCGGTGCCGCGTCCTTTCATTTCGCCCTGCCAGCGGTCGAAGCGCAAAAATAAAGTATTGAGCAATCCCGTTCCTTTTGTTTCCGTTAGAAACTCGCCGCGAAAACCGATCAGACCGCGCGAGGGAACTTCGTATTCGAGGCGGACTCTGCCCGAACCGTTATTAATCATTTTCGTCATCTGACCTTTACGGCGTCCGAGCGCTTCGGTTACGACGCCGATAAAGTCTTCCGGCACATCAATTACAACCAATTCAATCGGCTCCTGCAATTCGCCCGTCTTTTCATCTTTTTTCGTGATGACTTCGGGTTTTGAAACCTGCAATTCATAGCCTTCGCGCCGCATCATTTCGATGAGAATCGCAAGCTGAAGCTCGCCGCGCCCGGAAACTTTAAATTGGTCGGGCGAATCGGTTTCGGCTACTCTTAGAGCGACGTTGCCGAGCAGTTCTTTCTCCAGTCTTTCCTTGATTTGACGCGAAGTTACAAATTTTCCGTCAATACCTGAAAACGGCGAATTATTCACGCCGAAAATCATCGAAATCGTCGGCTCGTCAACATTAATCAGCGGAAGCGGCTTCGGATTATCGGGCAGCGTTATGGTTTCGCCGATGTTGATGTCTTCAAAACCGGCGAGCGCGACGATTTCGCCGACGCCTGCCGATTCGACGGTTTCGCGGTCTAAGCCTTCAAACACGAAAAGCTCCCTGACGCGGGTTTTCTGCGTCGAGCCGTCGCGTTTGAAGACGACGACTTCCTGATTTTTTGAAATCTCGCCGGAAAAAATTCTTCCGATGGCGAGCCTCCCGACATACTCGTTGTAATCAATATTGGCGACCAAAAGCTGCAAAGTGTCTTTCTTTAATTCGTGCGGCGCGGGAACTGTTTCGATGATTTGCTCGAACAGCGGTTTGAGGTTTTTCGATTCTTCGCTCAAATCTTTTTTCGCCACGCCGTCGCGCGAGATGGAATAAAGAATCGGAAATTCGATTTGATCCTCGTCCGCGCCCAAATCAATAAACAAATCGTAAATTTCGTCAACGACTTCTTCAGGTCGTGCATCCTGACGGTCAATTTTGTTGACCAAAGCGATGGCGGGCAGTTCCAGTTCGAGAGCCTTTCGCAAAACAAAACGGGTTTGCGGCAGACAGCCTTCCGCCGCGTCAACGAGCAGAACGATTCCGTCAACCATTTTCAAAACGCGCTCGACTTCGCCGCCGAAATCGGCGTGTCCGGGCGTGTCAACGATGTTGATTTTGTAATCGCCGTAACGCACGCTCGTATTTTTCGCCATAATCGTAATGCCGCGCTCGCGTTCCAAGTCCATCGAATCCATCACGCGATCCTGAACCGTTTCATTGTCGCGGTAAGTTCCCGATTGCCGGAGCATCGCGTCAACCAGAGTCGTTTTCCCGTGGTCAACGTGGGCGATGATGGCGATGTTTCTGATATTTTTCGTGTCAATCATTTTTTTACAAAAAATCCGTATAAAATAAAACGGAAATGATGAACCATTTGAGGCAAAAACGCAACCCAAAAATTAAAAAGACCGAATAAAAATTCGGTCTTACAAGGGGTGAGTAGTTGAGATATTTTTAGAAATCGGCTTTTCCGATTTTCAGATTGTTCCGAACGGTAAAAACTCCCGGAACGCCGTTTGCCAAAATGTTCATCAGGTTGTAGTCACCGCGATTGGCAACATAGCCTTCGAGCGTGATATGACCTCTATCCACGATGATTCTCACCGAGGGATTCGGCTCCCACAGATAGCGATACAAACCGCCCGTATTTGCAAATGTCCGCAGCGTCCGGTAACGAATCGAGTTATCAAACGGAGAAGGCGGTAAAATCTCGATGTTATTCACCACGTTTCTCACGCCTGCAATATCCCGAACTTCCCTTTCCGCTTGCTTTTTGTTCATCGCGTTATTAATTTTCCCGTATAAAATCACGGTATCGCCTTTTACTTCGTAAGCGATATGATCAAAAACGCCGTAATAGGGAAGCTTAATCAGTTCCTTAAAAATTTGCTGCTCAAGGGTTCTCGTATTTTTTACTGAAACATTTTGAGCGCTAACGTTCACAGATGAAAAAGCTATAATTCCGATTAATAAAACTAAAAAATTCTTAAATATTTTCATTGCCCATTTTCCTCCATTTTGTGAGTTTCGTCATACTTTAATGACAGTTTTAAGACGCTAAAATGCGGCGAAAAGATGTCATAAATTATTGTAAAGAAGTGTAAATAAAACTCTGAAAATATAAGGCTATCGAACGGAAAAACCGGTCTGCCGTAAGGCTTCGTAAAGAACGATTCCGACGCTAGTCGCCAGATTCAAGCTCCGCACTTTTTTATTCGGCATCGGAATCGTTAAACAGCGTTCCCAATTGGCTTTTAATAAATCTTCGGGAAGCCCGCGGGTTTCGCGCCCGAAAACCAGACAATCGTTTTCCCGGTATTGCCAATCGGTGTAAGTTCTTTCGGCTTTTGTGGTGAAATAGAGAAACCGCGATTCGGGCAAGACTTTATATAAATCTTCCAAATCTATGTGCCGCCGAATTTTTACTTCGTCCCAATAATCCAGCCCGGCGCGTTTCACCGCTTTTTCGTCAAGCCGGAAACCGGGCGCGCCGACAATGTGCAAATCGGTGAAGGTTGCCGCGCAAAGCCGCGCGATATTGCCCGTATTAGGCGGGATTTCCGGTTCAACCAAACAGATATGAAGCATATTTTCCCGGCGAAAATCCGATTCGATTTTGACATTTTCGCCCTCAAAAGCTATTTTACTCTCTTTTGCTCAAGACCGGAAAACAAACGTTTTTCCGCCATTTTCTTTGAAAAAAAACTTGTATTCAAAAAAATTTAAGTGTATTATCATTTTACTCAGCAAAACTTTTGATTAAATTTTGCAATTCTATATTTAATTATTGACATCACGGAATATTTCGTGTAAAAAAGTCAAAGGTTTTTTTGAAAATTACTTGGTTTAACGCGAAACAGAAACGAGGAGAAATTATGAATAGCAGAATATGGATTAGAAAAGCACTTTCAATGTGCTTAATGGTTGCTCTTTATGCAACATACTCAATGGTTACATTGGCAAGCACTAAAGTAGTTGGTGAATTGTCGGTCTCAGGCAAAGCCGCGGACGGTGAAGTTCCGATGGTTTTAGTTAATGGTGAAACTGCTCAAAGCGGACGTTCCATCTTTTCTTCAAGCACGATTACTACCCCGGAAAGCGCAACCGCAATTATTAATGTTGCCAATTTGGGCAAAGTTGAAGTTGCTCCGAACACCACATTAGTCGTATCTTTCAACGAAAAAGGTTTGAGCGGT
>DATHTS010000197.1:0-2752 GCA_035462935.1 Pyrinomonadaceae bacterium | reverse complement strand
GTTAAGGAAGGCGGTAAGGAACTCGCGCTCGAACTTGAAGAAAAAGGTTACGACTGGGTAAAAGCGGCTGGAAAATAGAGGTAACTATGAATCAGACTTACACGGCGATTATCAAGCAGGACGGCGATTGGTGGATTGGATGGATTGAAGAGATTCCAGGCGTGAATTGCCAAGAGACGACACGCGAAGAGTTGTTGGAGACTCTGAAGATAACTTTGCAGGAAGCCTTAGAGTTCAATCGTCAGGACGCTTTGAATGCGGCAGGCGAGAATTATCAAGAATTATCAATTGCTGTATGAAGCGCAAAGAACTGATTCGCTACTTAACAGCAAACGGCTGCGAATTGTTGCGTGAAGGCGGAAAACATTCTTGGTGGCACAATCCGGCGCAAAATAGGCGGTCGGCAGTTCCGCGACATAATGAAATCAGCGATGATTTGGCGAAAAAGATTTGTAAGGATTTAGGAATTCCGAAAATAAAATGAATTTACAAGCAGTAAAAGAAACGATCTATAAACAAAATTTTCAAACGAGTTTAGAAAATTCCAATCAGCCCGAATGGTTGATAAAATTGCGCGAAGAGGCTTTTGAGTATTTCACCGAAAACGGCTATCCAACTCCGCAGAACGAAGAGTGGAAATATACGAATGTCGCGCCGATTGCGCGGGAAAATTTCGAGATTGGTGAAAGCGCGAATTTTACCAGCCAGCAGATCGCGCCGTTTGTTTTTGATGAATCGAAGGAAAGCGTTTTAGTTTTTACAAACGGCAGTTTTGATAAAAGCGCGTCGAATCTGAATGCGATAAAAGATGTGAGCGTTTTGAGTTTCAGCGAAGCGGCAAAAGATGAAAAATTGGGCGAAATCTTCAAAGCAAAACTCGGCAAATCAGTTGATTTCGACAAAAACGGCTTCACGGCTTTGAACACGGCTTTTATTGGCGAAGGCGCGTGTTTGTTCATTCCGAAAAATGCGAAAATCGAAGCGCCGATTCAGCTTTTGTTTTTGACGGACGAAGGGAGCGCCTCGTTTCCGCGCGTTTTGGTTGTCGCCGAAAGTTTTAGCGAGGCGACGATTATCGAAACTTACGCGAGAAATGAGGAAACAAAATATTTTACGAATGCCGTGATTGAAATTTCGGTTGCCGATGAAGCCAAGCTCAAACATTTTCGCGTTCAGCGCGAGAGCCAGGCGGCGTTTCACGTTACGACGACGAACACGGAAATTCATCGCGGAAGCGTTTATGATTCGACGAATATCTCGCTCGGAGCGCGCCTTTCGCGCCACGATGTCGGCGTGAAATTTCAGACCGAGGGCGGCGAAGCGTTTGTTGACGGGCTTTATATGATTGCGGAAGATCAGCATCACGATACGCATTCGGTTATTGACCACGCTTTGCCGAATTGCGTTTCGCATCAAACTTACAAGGGAATCGTTGACGAAAAGGCTCGCGCCGTGTTTAACGGCAAGGTTTTTGTACGCGAAGACGCTCGCGGAACGGACGCGCAGCAATCGAACAAAAATCTTTTGCTTTCAAACGACGCGAGAGTTGATACGAAACCGCAGCTTGAAATCTTCAACGACGACGTGAAATGCTCGCACGGCGCGACCGTCGGGCAATTGGAAGAGGAAGAGTTGTTTTATCTTCTGAGCCGCGGCTTGAACGAGGATTTGGCGCGGAATCTTTTGACTTACGGTTTTGCCGAGGAAATTATCAACAAAATCGAGATTGAATCTATCAAAAGGCAGTTGGACGAAGCGGTTCTGAATCGTTTGAATGCAAATCTGGAAGGGTAAAAACTATGAGAATTAGAACAAATATAATATTGGAAGAAGATTTATTGGCGCGGATTGACATTATTGCGGGCGATAAGAAGAAGCGCGCAGCCGTTATCGAAAGGGCTTTGCGCGAATTTCTAGCACGGGAAGAAAGCAAAGCGCCGATTAATTTAGAAGTCGAAACCACGGATGGCAAAGCCGGTTCGAGAACTAAATGAAATGAGTTTTAATTAAGAGATTTTGAATCGTTTGAACGCGAATTTAGAACCGTGAAAGGTAGAAGCATTCGCGTAAGCAAGCGTGTGAAATTGTTCGACCGACAAAAAGAGTTGAAATTATGCAGAACGTGAAAACAATCGAGCCTTTAATTACAATCTACGACCTCGAAGTATTGCCCGACGACGGCAATATTTATGAATTATTTGAAGGAGAACTCTCTGTGGCTAAAGCACCATCTTTGAAACATCAGGAATTAATTATTAGATTAGGAACAATTTTGACGAATTATCTCGACCAAAATCCGGTTGGACGAGTTTGGTCAACGCCGGGCGTGATTTTTGATGAATACAACAGCGCGATTCCCGATTTAGCTTATATCGCCAAAGAAAGAATCCCGCAAATCGCTTCGGGCATTCACATTATCGGCGCGCCGGATTTGATTATCGAGATAATGTCGCCGGGCTCGGAAAACGTGCGCCGCGACCAAATCGTCAAACGTCAGACTTACGCTCGTTTTGGCGTTAAAGAGTATTGGATTGTCGAGCCGGTTGTCGAGATTGTTGATATTTCACGTCTGCAAAATAACATTTTAGCTTCGGTTGGCGTTTTCAGAAATGCGGATGAAATTTCATCGCCGCTTTTGCCGGATTTGAGTTTTACGGTAAAAGACCTTTTTAGGAAATGAAGTTTTTTTGAATCGGCTCAGCGCGAGTTCAGAAGCGTAATTTGAGGTGAAAATTATGAGCGAGATTTTAAC
>DATHTS010000196.1:0-6804 GCA_035462935.1 Pyrinomonadaceae bacterium | reverse complement strand
TACCGGAACGAGCCCTTCGGGCAGAAAGGGAAAACTGACGTAAAAGCCCGTCGCGCAAATGATTAAATCAACCTCGATGCTTGTTCCGTCAATAAAATGCACGGTTTTTCCTTCAAATTTTTTGATGTCCGGGTGCGGTTTGATTCGTCCGTGTTTTAGATAATGCAGAATCTCGCTCGAAACCGTCGGGTGATGCTCGAAAAGCTTGTGGTCGGGATGCGGCAAGCCGTAATCCGCGTATTTGCCGACGACGATGCGGAGCATAATTTTCAAAATCAATCTTTGCAGAAAAACGGGCAGATAAATGGCTGGCGATTCCGCGCTCGGCTTGCCGAAAAGAGTTTTCGGCAGAAACCAGTAGCCGCGCCGCAGACTCAGATGCGCTTCCCGCGCGACGCGAGCGGCTTCCGAAACAATGTCGCAGGCGGAATTTCCGCCGCCGATCACCAGAACTCTTTTCCCGGTAAGCTGTTCGGGATTTTTGAAATCCTTTGAATGAATCATCTCACCCGAAAATGCGCCTTCATATTTCGGAAAACGCTTGTCCCAATGATGACCGTTGCAAATGATGACGCCTTTGTAAATTTGCTTTTCGGATTGATTTTCATTTTCGGGTTTTACCCGCCCGTTTACACAGGCGGTTCTGACAAGTTCGACTTCCCAAGCGTCGTTTTCAAGCGGGCGGCACATCACGACTTTTGTATTAAACCGAATGTTTTCGCGTAATCCGAAAGTATCGGCGTAGAGCTTGTAATAATCGCCCATCTGTTTCCGGCTCGGAAAATCGGGATAATCAGCGGGCATCGGAAAATCGGCGTATTCGGTAGTTTTCCGCGATGAAATAATATGCGCCGTTTCATAAACGCCGTGATGCCAATTTCCGCCGACTTCCGCGTCGGCTTCGGCTTGTTCGTAAGGAATCGCGGTTTCCTTCAAAGCCTTCGCCACGCCCAATCCGCACGGTCCGGCGCCGATAATCAGAAATTTGTCGGAGCAATCTTTCATTAAATTATCTTCTCACCACAACTCTCGCGTTTGAAACATTACCGTTTGCGTCAAAAACCCGCAAAGTAATCGAATATTCGCCCGGCGTTCCGGCAGGAATCTCGACCGTATAACGCTCGCGCGGGCTGTCGGAAATTCCGTCATCGGCATAAACCTCCCGCCATTCGCCGCCGTTGACGCTGTATTCGGCTTTGGTCAGACGGCTTGCCGCGTCGGTCGCTTCAAAGACGACGCGCGCTCTTTCGTTCGCAATTTGCGGCTGTCCGATTGCGGAAACAATCGGCGGTGAATTGTCAATTTCAATCGGCTCGCTTAATCTTTCACCCGTCAAAACTTGATTTACGGGATTTGACGGCGAATCTTTCGCCACAATTCTGAAAACGTAAATCCCGTCGGCTAAAGCCAGTCCGTCAATCGTGTAAAAATTCTCGCGCAGGTTATCTTTCAGCAGCTTAAAGCTCGATTCGTTGATTTCGCGGTAATAAATTTCGTATTCGAGCTTATCATTGTTGCGGTCTTCGGCTGTCCATTGAATTCCGCGCGCGCCGCGCTGGTAAACTCTGCGGGCTGTTGCAGGAGGAATGACGATGCCGAAAACCTGCGGGTCAAGCCCCGATGTTTCGATATTCGGGTCGAGCGGAATCGCCGGATTCGGCAGAAGAGCGACATTGGTCGGCAAAACTTCGATGGAAAGAATCTCCGGCGCGATGTTTCGCGTCAGATAGGAAACATTAACTTCATTCAGCGTCGCAGGACTCTTCAAAACCGCCCGCCACTGCAAAAATCTCGCTTTCGGGCTGGCGACCTGCGCTCCCTTCTGGTCGTTGTGAGCCGCGCTCCACGCGCTCCATGTTTCATTCGGCTTTTCGGTGTTGCCGCTGCGCGTTTGAATTTGCACATTGCCGTTGGAGCGCCACCAGATTCTGCCCCAATCAGCCGCGATTCTTGAATCCAAAACGGGCGATTCATAGCTGCCTTCCGCAACCGAATCTCCGAATCTATAAAGTTTCCCTTGATTGCTGGAAGTCGCGTAGAGATTCTGCCCGGATGCTATAAGGGTCGAAATCTGGCTTTCATTCGATTGCAGAACCAGAGTTTCGCGCCCGTCATTTGTAATATTGTAAATTCTGCCCCTGTCAGAAGTTCCCAAAAGCACACCGTTCCCGGTTTGATGAGCGTGGAGGGAAAAGCCGATAACCGTTGCCGAATTCCATAAAACATCGCTTCCGCCATCGGGTAAAATTCGGTAAACGGCTGATTTTGCCGCGCTCAAATCGTAACGGCTTTTTGGTGGTTGAGGTGTCGTGGCAGTCATTTCCGCAGTCGCAGCAGTTGAAGGGGTTTCTGCTGTCGGCGGCGTAGTAGTTGCAGCTTCGTTGCTCAATGCAAGAACGTAAATCGAGCCGTCAGCGCCGATTTTTAAATCGTGGATTTCTCGCAGAGGCGAATCGAGTAAGGCGAAAGGCTTTCCGTCAGCCGAAAAGCGCAAAACCAAACCGCTCGCGTCTGTCCCCGCATAAAGATTTCCCTGTTTGTCTGCGGCTAAAGAAATAATGTGCGTTTCGCTGGTGTCGAAAAACAAGGAACTTTCGGGCGCGGCGTTTGCTTGCCTGACGCGGTAAATCCTGCCGTTTTCGCCTGTTCCGACCGCCAGAGTCCCGTCGCTGAAAACCGCTAAAGACCAGATGTATTTTTCATTCGGCGTGAAAAAAACTTCCGCCGTTCCGTTCTGAGAGATTCGATAAACTTTGCCGTCGGGCGAGGTTCCCGCGTAAATCTCGCCGCGATTTCCGATTGCGAGAGCCGAAACGTTTAACTCATTGGAATCATACAAAAGCGTTCCTTTGCCGCCGGCGTCAACTTTGAAAACCTTTCCGTCGCTTCCCGTTCCGAGATAAACATTGCCCGAACTGTCAATCGCGCTCGACCAAACGTATGACTGCGCGGTGTTGTAAACTTCCGTCAAACGCGGTGCGAGTGTAATCGCGCCCGTGTCGGAAATTGAAACGCCGCGCGCTTCGCCTTTAAGAACTTCGGCGCGAGTGTTGATCTTCCAAATCGCCGGTTCGCTTGCCTTTGCCGTGAAAACGCACAAAAGCCCGATAAAAACAAAACAAAAAACTTTATTCATTAGATTTTTTCGCCAGATAAACCAAACTTTTTTCTTCGTTATAAACTTCGATGCCTCTTTTGATAAAACCGATTTTTTCCAAAACATTCCGCGAGGCGACATTTTCCAAATCGGTCAGAGCAATTATTTCACGAAAACCCAATTTCCCGAAACCGAACTGCAAACAGCCCCGCGCCGCTTCGGTGGCAAATCCTTTTCCCCAAAATTTTCGTGCAAGCAAATAACCGAGCTCGATTTCTCCGGTTTCCCGCAAACGAACGAAACCGCAGCTGCCGACAATTTCCCCGCTCGCTTTTTCCAAAACCTTCCAGCGGCAAAAACCGTTTTCACGCTGGTAATTTTCCGCCCAAATTAAAAATTTATTCGCCTGCTCGAGATTATACGGCTTTCCGTCGCCGATAAAGTTCATTACTTCCGCGTCGCTGCAAATTTTGAGAAATTCTTCCGAGTCCTCCAATGTCCAGGTCTGCAAAATAAGGCGCTCGGTTTCGAGAATTTTAGCCATTAAATTTATCCGGCATTTACAAGACTGCTCGATTTCTTCTCGCTTGTTTCGGTTAAAACCTCAGCCGCAGGCTTCGCTTCGATAAAACGAAGCGCGTTCTTTAATTCTCCAGCGTCGCCGGTAATCAAGCGCGCGCTTCGCTCGCGTGTGAAATACGCCCAAGCCCATTCGATCATTACGCGGATACGATTGCGAAAACCAATTAGCGAGATAACATGAACAAAAAGCCATATCAGCCAGGCAATAAAACCGCTGAATTTCCAACTGCCGATTTCGGCGATGGCTTTGTTGCGCCCGATGGTTGCCATACTTCCTTTATCCACATATTTAAAGGAAACGCGCGGCTCGCCTTTCAAATCGCGCAGGATATTCGCACAAGCGTTTTCCGCCATCTGCATTGCGGCGGGCGCAACGCCCGGAACAGGCTCGCCGTTTTCCTGTTTGAGCGAAGCCATATCTCCGATGACGAAAATGTTTTTGTAACCGGGAATCGTCAAATCGGGCTGGACGAAAACTCTGCCCGCTTTATCTGTTTCCACGTCTAACGCTTTGCCCAGTGGCGACGCGGCAACGCCGGTCGCCCACAGCGCGACCTCGCAGTCAATCCACTTTTCACCGACCTTGATGCGCCCGGGTTCGATGCCGTTTACAAAACTGTTGAGATGAACCTCGACACCCAAATCTTCCAACTGTTTTTTAGCTTTCTCAGGCAAATCGCCGGAAAATGTATTTAGAATTTTATCGCCGCCCTCAAAAAGCATCACCCGCGCTTTGGTCGTATCAATCGCCTTAAAATCCTTCGCCAAAGCCTGCCGCGCGATACCGGCAATCGCTCCGGCAAGCTCCACGCCGGTCGGACCGCCGCCGATGACGACGAAATTCAAAGGATCGTGCGTGCCGTTCAAAATCGCTTCCCGCTCGGCTAATTCAAAAGCGAGAAGAACGCGCCGGCGAATTTCCAGCGCATCTTCAACCGTCTTCAAACCCGGCGCGTTTTCCTCCCATTCGTCATGCCCGAAATAAGAATGCCTTGCGCCCGCGGCGATGATTAAATAATCGTAATAAATTTCCGAGTCGTCTTGCAGTTTAACGATTTGTTTTTCCTTATCGAAACCGACGGCTTCGCCCAAAACAACTTCGATATTCCTGTAGCGATGCAAAATCCGCCGAATCGGCGAAGCGATTTCGCCCGGCGAGAGAACAGCCGTGGCGACTTGATAAAGCAAAGGCTGAAACGTGTGGTGATTTTTGCGGTCAATCAGCGTAACGTCAACCGGCTTTCTGCCCAGTTCCTTTGCCGCTTGAAGACCGCCGAAACCGCCGCCGATAATCACAACTTTTGGTTTGCTTTTCATAATTTTGCCCTTACCTTTTAACACGGAAAATATTCCTAAAACATATCATTTCAAATCTCTGAACCGAAATATTCTTCGGTAGAAACAATCTCGACGTTAAGAAATTGCCGGATTTTCAAAAATTCCGTTAGATTCGAGGTAACAACAAAAAATTTTCGGCTGTATGCTGTTCTGGCAATTAAAATATCATTTTGTAATCTTTGCGTTTGTGGATTTTTAGGAGTTTTACCTTTGGCTTTCGATTTTTCGCCGAACCGAATGCGCGAGGCGATTTTGGACGCTTCCCACCAATCTTCCGAAGTCGGAACGAGAAATCTATCCAATTCGGTAAAAAGCTTACGCCAAATCGTATATTTCTGCCGTTCGGATTTATCAATTGTGGTTGCCGTCAATTCGTAAAGAACTACCGATGATAAAGCCATTTTTGAAAGCTGGTAATCATTGATAAGTTTGCGGTATTCGACGAAAACATTCACATCAAAAACGGGACGGTTCATATTTTTTCAGTTTCCGCATTGAGATATTCATCGAAATCACCTCTTTCAACCTGTTTTTCGATAACTTTCATTACCGCGCGACTAGCTTTTATTAGACGCATTTCAGCCTCTGTGAATTCCTTTTTCTCTTTCAGAGCTTTCGAGCGCGGTTTCGCGCCGTTTCCGCTTGTTTTTGATTGAGTCTTTTCCATAAAAATCACCCCACCTTCATCTTATCAAACGCCTACATATTTCGCATAAATCGAACGCGCTTGTGAAACATCATCAGTCCCGCGAATAATAGCGCGACCGTCGCGGAAAACCGTTAGTTCATAATCCTCAATATTTAGACGCAATAAATATTCGTTCTGTTTAACCGCGCCGAGATTTTCTAATCTTTCGGCTAAGTTCGGCAAATCAATTTGAGTCATATTCGGCGGCGAGATTTGCACGGCGTCGCGCCCGCACAAAACTGCGTTGGAATCCGCCGTTTCGCTGTCTAAAAATTCAAAAATCCTCTGCCCGCAAGTTCGGCAATCTTCATTCGGCGATCCTAATTTGATTTTCCGCCAATCGTTCTGCCAAACGTCGAACTGCATCAGGGATTTATGCAGCTTTTCCGGTTTCCCGACTAAAATTTTCAAAGCCTCAGTGACCTGAACCGCCGAAACAACCGAAATTATCGGCTGAATCACGCCCGCCGTATCACACGTTGGCGAGCTTCCCGCGCCCGGCATTTCTTCAAAGATACAGCGCAGACACGGCGTTTCGTTTGGAATTATCGTCATCGTCGTTCCATAAGATGAAACCGCCGCGCCGTAAATCCATGTTTTATTTAATTTTACGCAGGCATCGTTGATCAGATAACGAATCTGAAAATTGTCCGTGCCGTCCAAAACCAAATCGCAGCCCGTTACCAAACTTTCGATATTCGAATAATTTACATCGGCGACGATTGCTTCAATTTCAATCTCCGAATTGATTTGCGCCAGACGATTTTTCGCCGCAATCGCTTTCGGCAGGCGCTCTTTCGCGTCCTGCTCGCTGTAAAGCGTTTGTCTTTGCAGATTGGTAAATTCGACAAAATCCCGGTCAACAATCCGCAAAAAACCGACGCCGGCGCGAGCGAACATTTCCGCGTGAGAGGCGCCGAGAGCGCCGCAGCCGATGATTAAAACGCGGGAATTCAAGAGTTTTTCCTGTCCTGCTTTGCCGATTTCCGGGAATAGAATTTGGCGGCTGTATCTTTCGTTCATTCAACTTCAATTTTACCATTTGTCTGGAAAGGAATTGGAATTGAAGTCGTCAAGAATGTATGCACACTGCGGAAAA
>DATHTS010000195.1:0-2017 GCA_035462935.1 Pyrinomonadaceae bacterium | reverse complement strand
AACCGGTTTGCCCAGTGGGCGACCGTCAAACTGCCAAGGCTATGAGCCACCAAAACGACCGGCTTTGTCTGCGCCCGGACAAATTCATCGAGTGTCTCAATCCATTCATCTATTTTTGGATTCATCCAATCTTTCTGCTCGACACGGCGCCAAAGAGGATATTTCCGCTGCCAAAGACTCATCCAATGCTCCGCGCCGGCGTTTTCCCACGGCGGGACAAGCAGAATTTGAAAACGTTCATCCTTAAGATCAATCATAAAATTAAAGGCTTCCTTCTTTTTCAATCACTAAAATCCGAGCTTCGCCGTGTGGGTGCGCGACATGTTCGTCACCGATTCCCGCATAAAAAATATCGCCGCTCTCGAGTAAAATCTGTTTTTCCTCGCCTTTTTCGCGGTAGCGCATCTCAACCGTGCCGTCCATTACAGCAAAAACTTCCTCGCCGTCATTTACGTGCCATTGATAAGGCTCATCCGTCCAATGAAGGCGAATTGTAATACCGTTCATTGCCGCAACCGGCAGCGCTTCCCAAGCTCTCTTTCCCGTAAAATCTTTCGATCTGATAATTTTCATACTAAAATTAAAGGCGAAAAAAGCAGTTGAAAAGTATCATTCAAAAATTCCGTGGTAAAATTACCGCAACAACTTATGCCGGTAATTGTTTCATAAATTACATTTAGAGTGTTGGCGTGTTTAGTTTAGCCCAAGCAATGTTATTGCATTTTCTCAAAAATCCATATAGTGGTTAATTGGCTTAATCCTTCAAAAGTCGAAACAATCCTACCCTCACAGAAAATTATTGACTTAAACATCCCTTTCAACTTAATATTTATCTTCCTTTCCCGGGCTGTAGATTTGGTCTAAATTAGAATTTCTGGAGGGAGTTATGACGAGAAACCTGTTTTGTTTATTCCTACTCATCGGTATTTTTTTTAATACAAATATTTCGGCACAACCCGAATTGGACACCGCTTTCAATTCGACCGGAAAACTGGTTTTAAGCGGTATGCTTGCATCTGTAAAGGATATTGCAGTCCAGTCCGACAACAAGATAGTTTTTGTTTCTGCCTGCAATACTGTTTACGGACCGTATAACATTTGTGTCGGTCGTTTGAACGAAAACGGTTCTCTGGATACAACTTTCGGCGGACACCCAACTCCGGGGTTTATTCTCGCCCGGATACCCGGAGCCGCCGCTTCGGACTCTTGGAGAGCGAACGGCTTGGCTATTCAAAACGACGGAAAAATCGTCGTCGCCGGAAACGCTACTTTTAGCGCGTTTACGATGAGCGGTATCGTGGCTCGATATAATTCCGACGGCAGCGCGGACAGTTCATTCGGAACGAACGGATTCGTGATTACTTCATATAATCAGAAGAATTTCAGCAGCAAGGTTTTGATTCAGCCTGACGGTAAAATCGTCGTGGTGGGTTATACCCAAGAAACGGATACGGCTTATCAACAGTTGATAACACGCTATAACTCAGACGGCACGCTTGACCAAAAATTCTCCGGCGATGGGTTTTTAGAGATTAACATTCCCGGAAATTTCACTTACGGCTCATCCATCGCGCTTCAAGCCGACGGCAAAATCTTGACAGGCGGTGCCATTTGGACATTGCCTGATTCGCCTGTTCCTCCCGCAGATTCTTTGCTTATCCGTCTGAATCCTGACGGAACGCTCGACACAACGTTTGACGAAGATGGAATTAAGAACGTCCACACCGACGCGCCTTCCGCTTTTAGCTCCGGTTTTTGGTCGCTTGCCGTTCAATCTGACGGACGTATTCTCGCTTTAGATTCCAAAAACATACTTTTTCGTTTTAATTCAAATGGTTCTCTCGATACAAGTTTCGATCAAGACGGTTCCCGTTCCGTTCTGATTGAAAACTCACTCCCGCATGAGATAACTGTTACTCCGAGCGGCAAAATTACGGTTGTGGGCGAACGACTTTCTTCCAATTCGCCCGTTCAATATCTTTATCGCGTTGCGCGTTATTTGCCCGATGGTTCTCCT
>DATHTS010000194.1:0-2310 GCA_035462935.1 Pyrinomonadaceae bacterium | reverse complement strand
GGTTTCATATTTCCAAGCGCGAAGTTAGGCGTATCGAGCCATAACTTAAACTTTTCCAGATTACCGAAAACTTCCACGCCGATATTCGTTACTTCAGCCATCTCGATGATTTTTTCCGATTGCAGCGGCTTGAAATGCTTTGCGTCCTGTTTGTAGCGATGCAGAGATTTGGTCGAAAGATTTAAAAATTCCGCCCAATCCGTTTCGCTGAACGGCGTAACGCTTCTGATTAAATCAAACAGCGAATACGGAACGCCGGTCCTGATCAGCTTGATAATCAACATTTTGTTTGAAAGAAATTCGCTATACGTCAAATTTCGGTTGTGTTTTTCAAGCCGTTTATTGTCAGCTTCAGGTTTAAAGAGCGTAGAAATTTCCTTATCCAATCGTTGTTCAATATCCATTTTAATCTCCGGTCAAAAAATGTTTCGACATTTGTCTGTAAATATAAGACATTTTTCCAGTGATTACAAATTTTAGCGGAAAAAAAAGGACGAAGCCGAAACTTCGTCCAATCCAAAATCCGAAATCCAAAATCCTACTGTCCCTGACCGAGCGCGTAGCCGGGTTTGCCGTCGAAGTTGTAGAGGTGTTCGGTTTTGATGAAATCCAAGCCGTTTTCCTCGAAGCGTCCGAGCAGGTTGATTACTTGCTGTTTGGTCAGCGTTCCGCCGTCGGTTTCCGACATAAAGCGGCAGCGCCAGTGGTCAACGCAGAAGGTGTCGGGCTGACCTTTCGGGTAAACTTTTGTGCCGCGGTTGGAAATCATCACTAACTTCACGCCGTCACCGTTTGCTTTTTCGACCAGAGCGCCGATTTCGTCAGCCGAGCCGAAGAATTTGCCGTTAAACCAATGGATGAAAACGTCAACGCCGACCAGTTCTTTTTTCGCCGGAGTTGGGACGGTGTAAAGCGGTTTGGTCGCTTTTTCGCCTGACTCTTCAATAACTTTATATTCGACGGCTTTGAGCGTTTCGGGTTTCTGTCCGATACGTTTGGCTACTTCTTCGCCGAATTCTCTGGTTCCGACGGTTTGTTTGGTCGTGCCTTCGCGCGCGATGTCATAGGTGTGAACGCCGTCTTCGATGGTTTTGAGCCAGGCGTTGTGCGCGAGCGTGGCGATGTCGGATTGTCCGATGTGGACGAGCATCATTACCGCGCCGAGGAAGAGTCCTGACGGATTTGCTTTGTTTTGCCCGGCGCGACGCGGCGCTGAGCCATGAATCGCTTCAAACATCGAGACGTTTTCGCCGATGTTTGCCGAGCCTGCCAAGCCGACCGAGCCGGTCATTTGCGCGGTTACGTCCGACAAAATATCGCCGTAAAGATTCGGCATTACAATAACATCAAAGCCTTCGGGCGCGGTCGCCAATTTCGCCGCGCCGATGTCAACGATCCAGTCGCCTTTTTCAATGTCCGGATATTCTTCGCCGATTTCGTTGAAAACTTTGTGAAACAAACCGTCGGTCTGTTTCATAATGTTGTCTTTGACAAAGACGGTAACGTTTTTGCGGTTGTTTTTCCGGGCGTATTCAAACGCATAACGGACAATTTTTTCGCAGCCCGGACGCGAAATGAGTTTCAAGCACTGCTCGACCATATCAGTCTGGCGATGCTCGATGCCGCCGTAAGTGTCTTCTTCGTTTTCGCGGACGATAACCACGTCCATTACCGGATGTTTGGTTTCGACAAACGGATGATACGAAACGCACGGACGCACGTTGGCGTACATTCCGAGCGATTTTCTGACCGTCACGTTCAAAGATTTAAAGCCGCCGCCTTGCGGGGTTGTAATCGGAGCTTTCAGGAAAACTTTTGTCCGTCGCAGAGAATCCCACGATTCGGGAGCGATACCGGCGGAATTGCCGGAATTATAAACTTTCTCGCCGATTTCGATGGTTTCGATGTCTATTCTCGCGCCCGCTTCCTTTAAAATATGCAGCGTCGCGTCCATAATTTCGGGACCGATGCCGTCACCGTGCGCGACTGTAATAGGTGTATTAGCCATAATTTTGTATGAAAAACCTCTCTTTTATTGAAATTTTGTTAAAACAAGCAAATAAACAATATAAGCGAAAATGAAAGTTCAGCGCAAAGGCGCATTTTAAAAGAAACTCTTTACTATTTTGTGAGGGATGGTTATAATATCGGCGGCTAAACCCTTTAGACCATGAAATTCAAAAACTATTTTGCGGCTGTTTTCAGCTTCATTTTAATTCAGACAAGCCTTGTGTCTACTCAGACAAAAACGACTGATTTTAAAGTTTTTGTCGAGGGCAATCTAAAACAATCTAATATCAGTCTGACAGA
>DATHTS010000193.1:0-1823 GCA_035462935.1 Pyrinomonadaceae bacterium | reverse complement strand
AATTCGGGCAAATAAAAGCAGTGTCGTCTTGAGCGGCTTGTCCTGCCGGATCATCTGTTCAATCGCATTCAGCCATTTCAAAATTCTGGCGATTCGCGGCAGGATAAGCTTTAAATCGGCTTCGGTTGCCGCCGGAAGCGTATTTCGTTTGAGCAGATGCTGCAGAATTTCGGGCAGAAACCGCTCGCCCGTTTTTTCGGAAAATTTTATCAATTTCTCGAAAGCGGCTTCCTTTTTCAGCTTTGCGGTAAGAGAATTGCTCCACGCCGTCCATTCCCCGAATTTGAGCGGCGCGCCGCGAAGCAATCCTTCGCTCAATAAAATCGCGTCTTTCAAACATTGCGACAGCGCGAAAATTTCATCCGCCGAAACGTCAAAATCCGGCGCGGCGAAAATCTCATCCTGATTCCCGTTTTTTACAACTTCCGCTAATTGAAAATTCAAACTCGAACACAAAAGAAGCGTCGAATGCGCCAGGCGGAATTCCTTCGTCCATTCGCGCAGGGCGCTTTTGGCGCGGCTTTCTTCGGCAAACGAATGATTCTGAATATTAAGAAAACTTTCCAGTCCCGAAAGCCACAAACCGAGGTTAAACGCCAATTCCTGAAACTGCGGCGCAACGCGCGCGGTTTTGTCCCGCTCCGATTTTTTCGGGAACGCGGTTGTCGTGGTTAAAACGGATGTTGTGGTAACGGCTGTGTCCAAGTCGGGGATTTCCTCTCGAAAAAATGCAGATTGGGAAAGGCGTGCGCGAAAAACTATCGCCTTTTAATTTATAACCTATAAATGCGTCTCTTGGCAATCAAAAATTTATTTTGTCGGAACGCGGGCGGCTCGCACGTTTGTTTGCCGTTAGGCAAACAAATAGAATTTAAGCTAAAGTTGTTTTTGATTAAACAAATTATTTTCGGGCTTTCGCGCTCGATGCGGGCAGGAATGCCCGCGCTCCGACAAATGCAGATTCTTGTAGCTACAAAAAACGCCGGAAAAATTAAAGAGATTGAAGAGCTTCTCTCCGATTTGCCCATTCAATTGCGAAGCCTGAAAGAATTTGAAAACATCCCGGAAGCCGAAGAAACCGGAAAAACATTTGCCGAAAACGCCGCTATTAAAGCGAAATTTTACGCGCGGCAAACAGGTCTTTGGTCTTTGGCTGACGATTCGGGCTTGGCGGTTGAGGCGCTCGGAGGCGCGCCCGGTTTTTTTTCCGCCAGATATGCGGGTGAAAATTCGAGCTACGCCGAGAAAATCGGTAAGCTGTTAAAAGAACTGGAAGCGGCAAATGATGAAAACCGACGCGCCGCTTTTGTTTGCGTTGCTGCGATTGCCGATGAAAAAGGCGAAATAAAGTTTTCTGCGGAAGGAGTTTGTCGCGGTGAAATTTCACGCGAGCCGCGCGGGGCTAATGGTTTCGGTTATGATCCGATTTTCGTGCCGGAAGGTTTCGATAAGACTTTGGGTGAACTTTCCGTCAATATAAAACAGGAAATCAGCCATCGCGCGCGCGCCGTAAGAAAAATAATTCGGTTTTTAGGCGATTTTACGGCAATCTGACTTGACCAGCGACATTTTCGCCTGTAAAATTCGGCACTTGAAGATGTTTCTCGAATGAAACAGGAGGGAAGGCGGGGCGTAGCACAGCCTGGTAGTGCGCTCGGTTTGGGACCGAGAGGTCGGATGTTCGAATCATCTCGCCCCGACCAATCATAGTTTTTTTTGATTGGATTTTTATTAAATGTTTGCTTGCCGCAAACAAAATTAGCTGTATTTAAATTATAAACACTTGGAGGTTAATCAACAGTATGACACAATCGGAAATCGTC
>DATHTS010000192.1:0-2905 GCA_035462935.1 Pyrinomonadaceae bacterium | reverse complement strand
GATATACGTTACAAGATGCCGCAACTTTACCAATCGCCCAGATCGGTTCGGTTCGGATTCAGATTTCTCTTCTAACAGATTTGAAACTGAAAATTTTAACTCGCCTGAGGGACTTCAGGCGAGTTTTTTATTTCCGGCTTTGATGCGCTGAAAAACGGAATTTGCCGATTATAACGCAGGTTAGTGTTTCGACCGCTTTCCTAGCCTGCCAATTAATTTCTGTAAAAATCTTTTAATCAGAAACAAATTCGCCCTCGCTTAATAGGCAATATAGACAAAGCAAGATATAAAAGTTTGAAGATTTCCAGCGAAATATAGCGGATTTCAAATAAATGCGATACAAATTCGGAATAAGTGATAACGAATAAGTGAAAAGTTTCTTCTCACTTTTTACTTATCACTTATCACCTATTCCGAATCATTCTGTATTTCAAATTACTGAAATCTGTTCTAAATCCCACACAACCAAAAAAATCCGCATTACCTAAAGAAGTCTTCCGCAAAAATTAATTTTAAGGCGAAGAAAAGTTTGCTTAGAATTCGGTGCTTTAGTTCAGAATCCAAACTTTAGTTTGTTTGAAGTTTACGGGAAGCACGATAAATCGTGGACTCTGAACGGTTGAACCTATTTTTGTTGAGAAGCCATATAAATAAAATGCGGGCGGTTAAATTTCCAATTCTCCGAAATCTTCGGAAGAGAAAGTTGTTTTTTCTTAATAAAAAAATGCCTGTAATCCAGGTTGAATTACAGGCGGAATTTCAAATTAACTTTTGAATTACCAGTAGAACTTTATTCCAAGTTGGATAACGCGAGGGTCTCGCGCGGTAATGACTTGTCCAAAGTTTGTTGCCGTAACATTGGTGCTGATTGCGCGGAAATTTGTCCAGTTAAATATGTTGAACGCCTCGCCGCGAAGCTGCAATTGCATTGTCTCACTGAAACGGAAGTTTTTCATCAAGGTAAAGTCCACACGTTTGGTCGGCGGTCCGTTAATAATACCGCGCGGCGCGTTTCCAACCACATTGGGGATATTGGTTTCATTAGTCGCCGGATTGCGGACAAAACAATCGGTATTAAACCATTGCTGCTGGGTTTGACCGCCGCCTTCATTCGGATTGCAAGTGATATTCGGTCTTCCTCCGGCTATCAGCGCGGGGATGAATCCGAGTCCGGCAGGATCAAAAGCAGAGGTTACAGCCGTAAACGGCAATCCGGTTTGATATGTGAAAATACCGGAAGCTTGCCAGCCGCCCAGGATTTTACCAATAAAACCTCTCTGATCTTGGTAGAAAGGCAATTCATAGACGAAATTGGTGGAAAAGATATGTCTTCGGTCGAGCGCCGCCCTGCCCCATTCGGCGTCCGCGTCGTATGAATTTTGCGGAGCGGTTGAGCGGTCGGTTTGATTATTGGTTAAATTCTTTGCCCAGGTATAAGCCATATTAACCTGCGAACTACCCGAAAACCTGTGCTGACCGAAAACC
This sequence comes from Pyrinomonadaceae bacterium, assembly GCA_035462935.1. Taxonomy (GTDB): domain Bacteria; phylum Acidobacteriota; class Blastocatellia; order Pyrinomonadales; family Pyrinomonadaceae; genus DATHTS01. The sequence continues at coordinate 1,420 of DATHTS010000192.1, read as the reverse complement.
TGCAAGCTATGATAGTTTGAGTCAAATGCAGGGATGACTATATTTAATGATTGGTATCCTCTGTAGGGACGCAATTGGTCGAGAATTCGGGTTGCCGCCGATGAGAAAAGCGCCGTTCCCGGTGTTAGGCAACGAACCGTCGGGGTAGTCGAAGCGCCGGTCGCGCAGTTTGAGTTAAACGCCACTCCCGGCTGAAGTTCATTAAGTTCGTAAGCTCCGATCAGATTAGTACCTTTTGACCCGTAATAACCGACGGTTACGATTGTGTCATTAGTCAACTGCTGCTGGACATCTAACGACCAATGCTGCATATAGGGAGTTTTCCAATCCGCTTGAATAGCCCGAAGATTCGGAGCTAATGTAGAAGCCGCGACCGTGCAGTTTCCGCCCGGGACAGGATTGTCCAGACGGACACCGGTTACGGTGCAGGTTTGTTGATAAGGAGGATTTAATCCGATTTGTTGGAGTAATGTTCCGTTCAAAACCTGGTCATGATAAATACCGTAGCCGGTTCTGATTGAAGTTTCCCCCTTACCAAACGGGTCCCAGGCTAAACCGAAACGGGGAGCAAAGTCGGTTTTCGGCGCGTCCATAATAAATTTGCCCCAAGGCGAAGCCAGAGGCGTGCAATTAAAGTTAGCCGGACCGGTAGTATAATTTTGAGCATTAACAATTATTCCGTTACAGAAATTTTTTCCTGCTGCAGCGACGCGATTTCCCGCGCCGGTTACCAACGGAGCGGCGGCTGGATCAAAAAGTTCCGGCACAAAATTTGTCAAACGACCGTTGTTATCCCACGGTGCGCCGAAAAATGAATAACGCACGCCATAATAAAGCGTCAGATTTTCTCGAATCCGCCATTCATCCTGCGCATACCATTCGAAAGTTTTTTGCCGCAAATCCGCCGTGTAATCAAAACTTGCCTGCGTAAACGAAACGTTTGTTCCCTGCAAAAAGTTTGCCCATTGCTGACGGCTTGTATTAATCGCGCCGGTTACACCTGGAGCCACAACCGGCGAAGTGGCGCCGGGTGTGTTGAAACCGCTGAAAATGCCTTCGTTACTTCCGGCAAGCGCGTTTTCATGTTTTCGATAAAGCGAATAAATCGCTCCGAATTTCATCGTATGGTTTCCGCTAATCCAACCCAGACTGCCGCTGAAATTCTGTTTCCAGGAAAAGTTGTCGTATGGACCAAACCCTTGAAGAGCGCTGAATCCGTTACCGGAAATAGTCGGAACACGGTCGCGTGTTACCTGATACGGTAAAGGCGGAGTAATCGGTGAATTATCCAACGCTAAAAGTCCAATATTGTTGCTCAAAATCGCGCCGTATCCGAAGTTATACCTTCCTTCAACAATGAGTTTCGGATTTATAACATAAGTTGTTTGAAAAGTATGAGTTCTACCCGGCGAGTTGGTAT
>DATHTS010000191.1:0-5304 GCA_035462935.1 Pyrinomonadaceae bacterium | reverse complement strand
CGAAGACGATTCTGCGGATGAAAAGAAACCGGAAAAAGTCGCGCCGAAAAAGAAATAGTTTGTCGGTAAAAAGGGAAGTTTCGGAAAACGAAAAAAAAGAAAATGGAACCGCAGATAAACACAGATAGACACGGATTTTTTATTTCTTATGCGTGTTCATCTGTGTCCGTCTGAGGTTTTGATATTTCAAAACTATTTTTTGGATAATTTAAGTTTAATAAATCAGCAAAGAGTGAGGATTTAAAAAGTTGAGTAGTTTAGCAAAAGGAATGATTCTGGTCGCCGTGATTCTACTGTCCGGCGTGGGTTTGGTGTTTTGGAAAAACACGGTCGGCGGGCATCGGAGAATAATCGAAAACATTTCCAAAGAAGAAATGGAGCTTCTTTTGAAGGACATTCAGAATCCGATGCTGATGAAGCGTCTGGCGGAAGACCCGGCGATGAAAAAGGAATTGGCTAACAACGTCAAGGAACTTTTCGCGGTCGCCGCGCAAGCCGAGCACGACGGCTTGACCGCCGATGTTAATATCAAGCGCGAGTTGGACAATATCGAAAAAGAGATTTTAGCCACTAATTACGATAAACAAATAAATGCGGATAAAGGCTCGATGCCGCAATTCGGTTTTATCGGCGAAGACCGTGTGAAAGCATTTTGGGATGCGACCGATGTTCAGCCGGGTTTCCTGGATAGAATTGGTTTGGGCGATAACAGCGCCGCCGCCCGCGAGAAAGCTTTTCAGAATTTTATCAAATCAAAACTCAAACTTGCGCAGGCGAGCGGAATGCCTCCGAGAGATTTGACCGAAGAAGAGCAGCAGCAAGCGAGGGAATATTTTGCCAAAACTCGAATCTACTCAAGGGAAGCCTTTGAAAAACGCGGTGAACTCGGCGATGAATTTTGGCGCAAGGTAGATTTGCAAACCAAACTGCAAAAAGCGCAGTTTTTAGCACGGATGTATTCCCAAAAAGGCTTGGCGGAAAAGGTCAAGGTGACGGACGAAGAAATCAAAAAATATATCGAAGCTCATCCCGAACTCGCCGGCAAAGAGGAAAAAAGAGGTAAAGCGCAGGAAATCTTAAACCGCGTAAAAGCGGGCGAGGATTTTGCCAAATTAGCCCAGGAATTTTCCGAAGACCCGGGCAGTAAATCGAAAGGCGGGCTTTACGAAGGCATCACGCAAGGCGCGTTTGACCCGACGTTTGAATCCGCCGCGCTCGCCCTCGAACCAGGGCAATTTACGCAGGAACTGGTTGAAACGCGTTTCGGTTTTCACATTATAAAGCTGGAGAATAAAAGAACTGCGGAAAACGCGAACGGCAATCCAAACACATCAATGGATGTGCGTCATATCTTGATTTCGACGATGTTCAGAGACCCGGAAAATCCGATGGCGCAGGAAGTGCCCGTTAATGAATACGTCCGGTCGAAGCTCGAAAAGGAAAAAGAGGAAAAACTGCTTGAGGAAATAAAGAAAAATAATCCGGTCGCGGTTGCCGAAAACTTCGATGTCGTGGTTCCTGAAATGCCGCAGCAACAGCAGCTTCCGCCCGGAATGATGATGCCCCAAGATATGCCGACTGACGCGCCGCAGAAGCCCGCGCCTAAAGGCAATGAAACGAAAAAAACTCCACCTAAGAAGTAAATTAATTGGAGAATGGAAAATGGAAAGTGGAGAATAGAAAAACATTTTCCATTTTCCATTTTTAGTTTCCCGTTATGCTGCTTGGCGATTACCGAATTGAAATCATTCCCGATACCGAATTCCGACTCGACGGCGGCGCAATGTTCGGCGTCGTCCCGCGCGTTCTCTGGGAAAAAGTCTGCCCGCCCGACGAATTTAATCGAATAAAGCTGAATATGAATTGCCTTTTTGTGGATACCGGCAAGGAGAAGATTTTAATCGAAACCGGAATCGGCGAAAAATGGACGGAAAGGGAATTGGAAATTTACGGCATTTTCCGCGAAAAGCCTTTTGCCGAAACGCTTTTTGAACGAACAGGCTGCAAACCGGAAGATATTTCGATTGTCATCAATACGCATCTTCATTTCGATCATTCCGGGGGAAACACAATTTTAGATGAAACCGGAAAAGCCATTCCACAATTTCCGAACGCCCGATATTTCGTTTCCGAAAATGAATTAAAACACGCTGAAAATCCACATGAAAGAGACAAAGCGAGTTATTTGCCGGAAAATTGGCGACCATTGCGGGAAAGCGGGCAGTTGGAGCTAAAATCTGATTCTTATGAAGTTGTCGAAGGCTTAAAGATCGAACAAATTCGCGGGCATTCGGAAACGATGCAAACAATTTGTTTACGGCGCGGCGGCGAAACGCTTTACGGGTTTGCCGATTTGATTCCGACAAGGGCACATTTGTCTTTGCCTTGGATAATGAGCTACGACCTTTATCCGACCGAAACTTTAGCGGCGAAAAAGAGGTTGCTGCCTTTAGCTGTGAGGGAAAATTGGATTTGCCTTTTTTATCACGATTTTGAAGCGCCGCTTTGTCGGCTGATTGAGCAGAATGGGAAAATACTGGTTTCTAAAATAAATTAAACTAGCGAGGCTAAAAACAAAAAATGAAAAAACTATCAATAATTTTTGTGCTTTTGCTTATCAGTTTGACGGCGCAAGCCGCAATCGCGCAGTCTCAAAATGAAAAAGACCGCACAGCTTTTATCAACAATACGCGGCTTTTGGAGAAAAAGCCTTTTGATTCGAACGCATCTGCCGCACGCAATTGGGGATTTAAATGGGTCGTTGATACCGATCAAGTCAGTGTCGTTCTTTGTTCTGAGACGATGAAATTAATTCCCGAAAAGAAAAATAAATTTAAAGGCGAGCTTCTTATGCAGTTCACCTTCGGGATGGCGGTTTTTAAATTGGAAAATCCCGACCGGAAGACGGACGAAAACGCCGCCCAACTTGCCGGGCTGGAAAGTATGCTGCGAGCTTATGAAGCGATGGTCGCCGAAAACGCAAAAGCCAAGAACGCGGAACTTGACGCCTTGTTGATCAAGCGCGACAACGGCGAACTGAAAGCTTTAGTCGAAGCCGCCGGATGCGGTAAAAAAGAAAAAAAATAGTTTATGGAACAAGTAAAAATCGGAATTATCGGCGGCAGCGGTTTATACCAGATGCCGGAATTGAAAAATGTCAGGGAACAGGCGGTTGATACGCCGTTTGGGAAGCCTTCCGACGCTTTTATTATCGGGGAATTGGAAGATGTGACGGTCGCTTTTCTGCCGCGTCACGGGCGCGGGCATCGGATTTTGCCGACGGAATTGCCGTTTCGCGCGAATATTTACGCGATGAAACTGCTAGGCGTGGATTATATTTTGTCGGTTTCGGCGGTCGGAAGCTTGCAGGAACAATATGCACCGACGGATTTTGTTATTCCCGACCAATTTTTTGATAGGACGCGCGCGCGCGCCGAGGAATCAACCTTTTTCGGAAACGGCATTGTCGGTCACATCACGTTTTCGCATCCGGTTTGCGAGGAACTCGGAGATATTTTGGAAGAATCCTGTAAGACCGTAGAAAACTTAAAAGTCCATCGCGGCGGGACTTATCTTTGTATGGAAGGTCCGGCATTTTCGACCAAAGCGGAATCGAACGTCTATCGCCAGTGGGGAATGGATGTCATCGGAATGACCAATTTGCAGGAAGCGAAACTCGCCTGCGAAGCTGAAATCGCTTATGCGACACTTGCTCTGGTAACCGACTACGATTGCTGGCACGAAGAACACGATTCGGTTTCGGTGGAAATGGTGATTGAATATTTGAACAAAAATGTGCGAAACGCCCAGCTAGTTTTGAAGGAAGCCGTTAAGCGAGTGGAGAACAAAACAACGCCAAATCCTTTTGAAGGCGCGACCAAAAATGCGATTTTCACTGCGCCGGAAAATTGGAACCCGGAAACGGCGAAGAAATTAGAGGCGATTATCGGAAAATACAATCCGAACAAATAATTTTCTCAAAATATCGAAAATTTTAGCCGCGGATTTGCGCGTCTGACGCGGATTTATATAAAAGTTTTTATCTGCGTGATCCGCATTAATCCGCGGCTTATAATTGTGGTTTTTTAATGTTTGGACTCAGTCGCTTTCTTTTCCTCAGGGGAACCTTTTTGATAAACGTCCGTGTGCGTTCCGCTTTTCGTGATTTTCGGTTTCTTGCCGCCGATACCTTCGCCGTAGGTGATTTTATTGCTTATGCCGCTGACGACGACTTCGCCGACTTTTTCGACAAAAATTTTATTGGAAACGCCGTTGACGATTAGTTTCGGGCATTCGCCGGTAAAAGTGTATGAATTTGCAGTGGCTTCTTCCACAATTTCGATTTCTCTGCCCTGACAGGGATATACAGCCGTTTTTCCAACATCAGACAAGGTCAGGTTTCCGCCCTCTACAGGTTGATCTTTTTCCGAGGCGGGCTTTTCTCCCTCCATACTATTAGCCGCCGAATTTCCGGTTTTATTGGCGACCTCAGCGTTTTGCTGATTTGTTTCGTTTGTTCGGGCATTTTCCGATGATTTCGGAACTTCGCGGAACTGGTAATTGCATCCTGATAAAAAAATTATCAGGGTGAAAATGAAAAAGGTTTTTATTTGCAAATCTTTAATTCTCCTGAGTGGTTAAGATAAAAAATTTTCACGCTATCATAGCATTATTTGATTGCCGTGCCAAAATTTTTATCGGAAAACCTGATAGAAAATAGAGCGGAGATAATTCAAACCTTTACCGGAAGAGAGGCATCTCAGGTGAAAGCAGTTTTATTTAATGATAAAATTCCGACGGAACAACCACGAAAAGAATTATGAAAAAAGCAGTTTTAATTTTTAGTTTTATATTTTTAACTTTTACATCTTCTGCTTTCGCCCAGCGCGATACCGAGCCGACAATCGAGCGCGATCCGATTTTGGAAGCCGACGCGAAACATAATCTGGAAGTCGCATGGCAGTATTTTCGTTTGAAAAAGGCTTACAAAGCCGTTTTGATGCGGGCGGAAGAAACGATTGCCGCGCATCCTGAATTTTCCAAAATTGATGAGATTATCTATCTCGCCGGGATGAGCAGCTTTTATCTTTCGGAAAATAAGGGCAAGCAAAAGATAAATCTCGAACAAGAAAACGACAAAGAGAAATTCGCGCCGGTAAAGTTACGCGAGGACGCTGTGGCGTATTTTTCACAATTGATCGAAAATCACCCACAGAGCAAATATAAAGACGAAGCCGAACAGGCGCTAAAGAAGCTTAAAGCCAAGCAATGAATCTAAACCAGGTTACCGTTCCCGCAACCGAC
>DATHTS010000190.1:0-1856 GCA_035462935.1 Pyrinomonadaceae bacterium | reverse complement strand
AAGGGATTGATTCGGCGATTATTCAAAACCGCCTGGTCTGGAAATATTCCGGTCACGAAGATACATTCAGCGATCCGCTGGTTGACTGCCGCGATTGTAAGGCGAGATTGAGAGCCGATAAACTCGAAAGTAATCAATGCCCGAACTGCGGTTCAACTAATTTGACCGAGCCGCGCGAGTTTAATCTGATGTTTCGCACAACTCTCGGCGCGGCTTCAACGGAAGAAGACGAAAGCGCGCTCGGTTATCTCAGACCGGAAACCGCGCAGGGAATTTTTATAAATTTCGCCAACGTTCTAAATACATCTCGCAAAAAACTACCGTTCGGAATCGCGCAAATCGGGAAATCCTTCCGCAACGAAGTTACGCCGGGAAATTTCATTTTCCGAACCCGCGAGTTTGAGCAAATGGAAATGGAATATTTCTGCCGACCGGAAAACGCGGCTGAGCTTCATCAATATTGGATTGATGCATTTTGGCAATGGTTTCTCGATCTGGGAATTTCCGAAAAAAATCTCAAACTTTACGAGCAGCCGAAAGAAGAACTCGCGCATTATGCGGAAAGAACGGTTGATATTTTGTATCGCTTTTTCCCCGAACGCGAGGCGGAAGAAAAACAATGGGACGAATTAATGGGAATCGCCAACCGCACGGATTTTGATTTGCGAACGCATTCGAAAAAGCCGGAAGACGCGGAAGGTAATCGTTTAAATCCAGATTCGACGGACGATTTATCGTATTTTGACCCGCAGACAAACGAGCGTTTTTACCCGTATGTTATCGAGCCTGCGGCGGGCGTGAACAGAACTCTGCTCGCCGTAATGATGGACGCTTATTCGGAAAAAACAAATGAGAAGGGCGAAATCCGCGTGATTTTACGTTTGAAACCTGAAATCGCACCGATAAAAGTCGCCGTTCTGCCTCTGGCGAAAAACAAGCCGGAAATTGTCGAGATGGCGAAGCGAATTAAAAAAGATTTACAGCCTTCGATGCGCGCCGTTTATGACGACACGGGCGGAATCGGAAAACTTTACGCGCGGCAGGATGAAATTGGAACTCCTTTCTGCGTTACGGTTGATCACGAATCTTTGGAAGACAACGCTGTCACGGTCAGAGATAGAGACACATGGGAGCAGGAAAGAATAAATGTTTCCGGGCTGAAAGAATACTTGCAAAAGCGTTTAAGTTAAGTGTGTTTCAAACAGGATGGGCGAGATAGACAGGATAAAACCGAAAATCCTGTTTTTCCTGTCTATCTTGTTTTGTTTACGGTTAAATGGAACTGCGGGAAAAAATCCAGAAACTTGCTAAAATAATCAAGCAAAACGGCGGACGCGCAATGCTCGTCGGCGGCTGTGTGCGCGATGCTTTGATGGGTTTTGAGCCTAAAGACTGGGATGTTGAAATTTATGGAATTAAACCGCAAAAATTGAGAGAAATTTTAGATTCTTTCGGTAGAGTTGATGCGGTCGGCGAAGCCTTTACGGTTTATAAGTTAGGAAACGACTTAGATGTTTCGTTGCCGCGAAGAGAAAAAAAAACGTCGCGCGGGCATAAAGGTTTTGTCGTCGAGGGCGACCCGAATATGTCTTTTGAGGAAGCCTGCAAGCGCCGCGATTTTACGATAAACGCGATTTTGCAGGATGTTTTAACGGGTGAGATTATTGATCCTTTCGGCGGGCGGAAAGATTTAAAAAGAAAAATCATCCGCCACGTTTCGAGCGAAACTTTTGCCGAAGATTCTTTGAGAGTTCTCCGCGCCGCGCAGTTTGCCGCGCGTTTCGAGTTTGATATTGCGCCGGAAACCGTCGGGCTTTGCAGGCTGGTTGACGTAACGGATTTGCCGAAGGAAAGAA
>DATHTS010000189.1:0-5111 GCA_035462935.1 Pyrinomonadaceae bacterium | reverse complement strand
GAGAAAAAGAAAATGGCGAAAAATCAAAAAAAGTCAAACGGTAAAACGTCGCAAAAAGGTGCGACCGCTGGAAAAAAAAATCAGTCTGAGACGCTGAAACAGTTTGGGAGAAGCACATCAGGCATCGTACAAAAAGCCGCTTCTGTTTTAGAAGAAGAAGTCGCCGCCGGGATTGCGGCGGCAAAAGAAGTAGAGAAAAATTTGCGCGAGGGAGAAGATTTTCGCTCCGACCAGTTTAACGAAATTGTACAGCGACTAAGACAAGACGCGCACGATGTTGTTACTATTCTCAGCGAGCGAGTAGAGGAACTTCGTTCAAAAGAGTCTGATGATGTTGTGAAGCGGTTTCAAAAAGACGCGCATGATATTGTGGATACAATACTGAATCTGGTGAATGTGGCGCCGGATGCAATTAACCGGATTAACAAACTGCTTGACAGCGAGAATACTGATAAGGGTTCTGGAAAATGAGGGAACTAATCTCATGAGCAGTCCCGACACTCGGTTCAAATTTGTAGAACAAACGCTGCGAAAATACAGAGACATCACACTTAAAGCTCTTTTAGAAATCATTCCTTCCAGAGAGCCGAAAAAGTATCTGTATAACTTGATGCCTGTCTATCCGAAGCGTCTCGGGAAGGGGCTGAGAACGGCGCTATGCCTTGCGACCTGTAAGGCGTTTGGCGGGACTATAAATTCAGCGCTTAACTCTGCCATTGCTATCGAGCTGTTTCACAACGGGTTTTTGATCCATGACGACATTCAAGACGAGAGCTTGTTTCGGCGCAAAGCGCCTACTTTGTATGCCGAGCAGGGCGTTGGCATAGCAATTAACGTGGGAAATGCCATGAATTTGTTTAGTCTTCGTTTGCTAATGGAAAATCGCGCCCATCTCGGACCAAATCTAACTTGGCAGATATTCACAGAGACTGAAGAAATGCTGCGCCAAACACTTGAAGGACAGGCATTGGAATTAGGATGGATAAAAGATAATGTCTGTGAACTAAGCGAACTTGATTATTTACGTCTGTCACTAAAAAAGACTTCCTGGTACACCTGCATCTATCCTTGCCGGGTCGGCGCATTAATCGCTACCGGCGGCGCTATCAGTCCTGAGCATTTTTATCACTTTGGATGGTATCTGGGGAGCGCGTTTCAAATTCAGGATGATCTGCTGAATCTTCTGGGGGAGTACGAGAAATACGGCAAGGAAATAAACGGAGATATTCAGGAAGGTAAGCGAACCTTAATGTTAATTCACCTGCTAAATCATTGTTCGGCAGGTGAAAAAGCGAAGTTGAAAAGGTTTCTTTCTTTGCCGCGCAGAGACCGTTTTCTGGAAGATGTCGAGTGGGTTCACCGTCTGATGATTAAATACGGAAGTATTGAATATGCGCGTTCTTGTGCCCGAAAATTTGCCGGCGCGGCTTTACACGAATTCGAGATTGCATATGGTGATTTGCCGGACTCCGAAAATAAACAGTTTATTTTAGAGATGATTTTGTATATGATCGAAAGAGATCATTAAACAAAAAATAGAAGGTTCCGCCCTCGGTTGAATATAGCGAAATAGAGGAGGCTCAGTTCCCGCACTACCGCGAATACTTTATTAGATAGTTTCAAATGCTTCCAAATATTTAATTCCCGAACCGGTATTAAACAAGACGATTCTTTCGCCGGGTTTTATCTCACCGCTTTCCGACAATTTTTTAAGTGCAGACAGACACGCGCCGCCTTCGGGCGCGGCGAAAATGCCTTCGGTCGAGCCGATTTCCACCGCGTCTTTGACCAAATCTTCGTCCGAAACGGCAACGGCAGTTCCTTTCGATTCGCGCAAAATATCAAGCATTATAAAATCGCCAATCGCCTTCGGAACACGCAAGCCGGAAGCGACCGTGTGAGCGTTTTCGATTTCAGCGCCGTGATTCAAATTCTGCTGAAATGCCTCGACAATCGGCGCGCAGCCCTCGGATTGAACGGAAACCATACGCGGGCGAAAAGAGCCGATCCAGCCCATTTTTTCCATTTCGTCAAACGCTTTCCACATTCCGATCAACCCGGTTCCGCCGCCGGTCGGGTAAAGAATTACATCGGGCAATTCAAAATTCAACTGCTCGGCGAGTTCGTAACCCATCGTCTTTTTGCCCTCGACGCGGTAAGGCTCTTTCAAAGTCGAAACGTCAAACCAGCCTTCCGTCTCCTTTCTCTCAGCGACAATCTTTCCGCAATCGGTGATTAAACCGTCAACCAGAGTAACATTCGCGCCGAGCGCCTTGCATTCGATAATGTTTGCCTTCGGCGTGTCTTTCGGCACGAAAATATACGCTTCCATTCCCGCCAGCGCCGCGTAAGCCGAAAGCGCTCCGGCGGCGTTTCCGGCTGACGGCGCGGCTGTTTTTTTTACGCCAAGCTCTTTCGCCATCGAAACCGCCGCCGTCATTCCGCGAGCTTTGAAAGATTGGGTCGGATTGAGTGATTCGTCTTTGATATAGAGATTTTTTAGCCCGTATTTCCCGCCCAATCTTTCAGCTTTATGCAAAGGCGTAAAACCTTCGCCTAAGCTGACGCGGTTTTTTTGATTTTCGACCGGCAAAACTTCCTCGTATCGCCAGAGCGTCGGAATTCGGGATTTTAAAGAATCTTTTGTTAAAGTTTTCCCCGCTTTCTCCAAATCGTAAGCGACCATTAAAGGCTTCCCGCAGGAATTGCAAAGATTATAAAGTTTGTTCGGTGCGTATTTTTCGCCGCAAGCCGAGCAGAAAAGATGTGTTACGTTCATAATGTTTTGTCCTAAAAAGAATAAAGCAAATCAATTAACTTTGAAACACGCGGAAGGAAGATTTCAAATTCAGTAAAAGTTTTGTTAATTTGAAATTTAAAAATATGAACGATTGGAAAGCCAGATTTGAAAATTTATTCGAGCGGATTGACGACGTATCCGACGATTTCCGGCTACGGCGCAGACGGGCGAGAAATTTCAAAAATCCTTTAATGATCCTGCCTTTTTTCGGTTTTGGGACGACGGAAAAAATTTATCTCAAAGGGCGCGTCCTCGAAAACGAAGGCGAGATTTTATCAACCGACGCGGATTCGGTTTGGCGAAATCTCGCCAATATGTATCGGCGTTTTGAAACCGATGAAGTTCCTTTCGCAAAGGTCAGAGCCGCTTTTCAAGGCGCGGAAACGGAAGCAGTCGCCGACAAGGAAGGCTATTTTGAGATCGAGCTAAGCCCGGTCGGAAATCTGGCGGAAAAATTATGGCACGAAGTAGAATTGGAACTGCTTGAGCCGATTTCCCTTAATGGGCAAACCGCCAGAACTGCCGGACAGATTCTCACCGCGACGGAAAATTCCAGATTCGGCGTCATCAGCGATATTGACGACACGGTGATGACAACGAACGTTACCAACCGCTTGAAAATGCTTTTGACGACGCTGACGACCAACGAGCACATGCGCATTCCGTTTGAAGGCGTGGCGGCGTTTTACCGCGCTTTGCAAAGAGGCGCGGGCGGCGCGGAAAACAATCCGATTTTTTATGTTTCGAGCAGTCCCTGGAATCTCTACACGCTTTTGATCGGATTTTTCCAAAAACACGAAATCCCGCTCGGACCGCTTTTTCTAAAGGATTTCGGAACGCACACGCCTTTTAAATCCGGCGATCACCAAAGCCACAAACTCGAAAACATCAAGCGTATTCTCGAAACCTTTCAAGGCTTGCCCTTCATTCTAGTCGGCGACAGCGGCGAGCAGGACCCGGAAATTTATTATCAAGTAGTCAAACAATATCCTAATCGAATCCGCGCCGTTTATATCCGCGACGTTAATCCGAAACCGGAAAGAGTCGAAGCGATTAATAAATTGATCGCCGAAACAAACGAAATCGGAAGCGAGCTTGTCTTCGCGCGCGACAGCGAATTCGCCGCCCGCCACGCCGCCGCCGAAGGTTTGATTGCGGCGGATGAATTGGAAAATATCCGCGTGGAAAAGAAAATTGACGAAGCCGCGCCGAGCGCTGATGAGATAATCGAAAAAGAAGTCTTATAAATCGGAAATGAAATGCATCAATGAACGGTTCTGACTAGAGCGCAACCGTCCCGGTTGCAAACGTCGCGTCAGACTGCTGATAAAATAACGCCTTGACCTTCCGCCGGAATCGGAACTAAAAAACTCAATTATAAAACTTTCGCTCAAGTCATATTTCCAATTTTCCGCAAAAACAACGAGTGATAAAACTCCATTCAAACTTTCGTCAATAGAATATGTTCCAAATTGGAAAGGCTTCTTTGTCTTAACTTCAAGTGAAACAACTGAAAAAGCGGCAAATGGGGAAGACAAACCAATTTTTCACGGTAACGCAATTTGGTTTGTCAGTGACGAACAGATTAAGGCTTCAGATCCATCAAAGTTTTCGAAAATTTCAAGCCGGTAGAAGCTCAAAAAATTTCCGAATTTGAACCGACTATGAAAGCAGAAGGTTTTAGTCTGATGCCGACCACCAATCAAAAAATGGCACGATTAGCAATCGTTTTTGATAATGACACATAAGACATGATGAAAGCTGAACCCAACAGTTTCCTTTTAGGTATGCTGATGTTTGTAGAGTTAATACACAAAAGCCCCGAATTTTAATGTTTTAGAAAACTTTCACGGCAAGCTGTTGTTTAGTTGCATATGATTAGTGTCATTACTTTGTCATAAACCATAGTCCTTTTATCTCCTACTTAAAACCCTGACCAAACTGCTCCGTACCAAATGCCCCGATACCGTTTAGTTTGAAGCTGAAAACTAATCGGTTTTCGCGCCTCGCGCCAACATTGAAGGTGTAATACTGCGCGGCGACGGAGCAGCAGTCGTAAGCGTAGCCGAGCGTGAAAAGCGAGCTGATAAGCGGCGAAGAGCGTCGGGCGCGGCTGTTTTCAAAATCGAAGAATAGCGATGTGCCGCCGTAAATCCCCTTATCGCGGTTGCCCATAAATATTGCCGGACTCCATTGCGAACCGCGCAGGGTTCCGGCTTCTTTGCCGGTGTTCGGATCGGAGTGCGGCTGCAAGGACGGAATCAGGGTTACGGCGCGGGTGTAATAAAACGTTTGGAAAATTTTCAAAAGG
>DATHTS010000188.1:0-2964 GCA_035462935.1 Pyrinomonadaceae bacterium | reverse complement strand
CTCAGGCTTGCGAACCACGCGAACCGAACAAAGCGCGTTGTTGACCAGCGATTGAGCGACGCTTCCGAAAAAGAAACGACCGATTGCGCCGCGGCTTTGCGAGCCGACAACAATCAAATCCGGCTTCCATTGATCGGCTTTAGTCAGCAAAATTTCCGAAGCCGAACCGGCTGCGGCGTCAAATTCGACCGTCCAGCCGGGAAAATTCCGCTTTAACTTTTCCGCGCCTCTCGCGGCAATTTCACGCGCCTGCGTTTCTCCGGTCAGAGTTTTGTCCACATAACCGGTTTCCACGCCGCCATAGCTCAGAGGCGCCGGGAAAAGTGTTTCGGCGATGGTCGCCACAAAAACATCCGCTTCATCCGGTAAACCCGCGCTTGCCAAATCATCGAGCGCCGCTTCCGCATATTCCGAACCGTCGTACCCGATTAAAATTTTGAAATGCTCCGCCATTTTCTAATCCTCCGTTTTGTATAAAATAAATTATCGAACCACCTCGACCGAGCATTTCGCTTTGGCTGCCACCGCCGACGAAACGCTGCCAATCAAAAATCTCTTAAAGCGACTAAGCCCGCGAGCTCCGACAAAAATCGAGTCCGCTTTCCAGGTTTCCGCTTCGCGGAGAATTATATGACGGGCGTCACCCCATTTAACGGAGTGCGAAACTTTAAGCCCGGCTGTTTCCAGCAGCCGCACCGGTTTGCTAATCATCTTCTCGATCCACGCTTTTCCCTCTTCTGAATCTTCCGCGCCTTCCGCCATAGCATCAATAACGCTGACCGCCGGACGGGAAAAAGGATCGTCATCCGCAGTGATAATTCTAAATTCGGTGTTTTTCGACCAATTTCGACCGGCGATCATCCTGACGGCGGTTTCAGCGCAATCCGAACCGTCAAAGGCGACCAAAACGCGCGGCGACTCGTTTTCGCCGTCCTCGCGTTTTCTCGCAATGCGCACCGAGCAATGCGCTTCATTGAGAACTTTCTGCGAGACGCTGCCGAGCAAAACCCGACCGATTGCCGTCCGCCCGTGCGAGCCGAGCGTTACGAGATCGGCTTCCCATTCCTCAGCTTTTTTAATGATCTCCCAAGCCGGTTTTCCAATGACCGCTTCCGCACTCACATTCCAATCGGGGAACATTTCTTTCACGCGCTTTGCCCCGTCGTCGGCAAGTGCCTTCGCCCGTTCTTTACATTCAGTCAGATGTCTCTGAATTAATTCGATTTTCGCCCGCGACATGACCGCCATCTGAGGAGGAGTTGCCTCAACCATCGTGGGAAGTTCCCAGGCATCGGTTGCCGTCAGAACCAGCGATTCCAGCCGGTTCGGCAATCCCGCGCCTCGCAAATCCTCAATTGCGGAATCCGCATAATCTGAACCGTCGTATGCAATCAGTATTTTTTCAATTTTATTCATAATTTCTCTTTATAATTTTTAGAATTTGTTTCAGGCAAAGCGGCTTTGTTTTCCGCCTTGCTGCTGCCAATTTGCTACGGCTTAACTGCCGCTTTCATTATCCCGTCGCGCCGCTCGCCGAAAATTTCGTATGCTTGGACGATCTCATCGAGTGAGAAGCGATGCGTAATTAGCGGCGTCAGGTCAACGCGGTTTCGCCTGACCATCTCCATCAATCGACGCATTCTTTCTTTCCCGCCGGGGCAGAGAGTTGTAACAATTTTGTAGTCGCCGATACCGGCGGCGAATGCGTCGTATGGAATCTGCAGTTTGCCCGAATAAACGCCGAGGCTTGAAAGCGTTCCGGCGGGACGCAGGCTTCTCAGACAGTTTTCAAAAGTTTCCTGAATGCCGAGCGCCTCAATCGCCACGTCAGCGCCGCCGCCCGTCAATTTTTTGATTTCCGCCACAGTATCTGTTTCACGGTAATCAAGCGTCACATCAACGCCCATTTTTTTCGCCATTTCAAGCCGGGATTCGTCGCCGTCAACGCCGATGACCAGCGATGCGCCCATCAACTTCGCGCCGATTGCCGCGCAAATTCCGATCGGACCCAAAGCGTAAACCGCCACCGTGTCGCCGATTTTTACATTCCCGCTTTCAGCGCCGCTAAAACCGGTCGAAGCGATGTCGGCGAGCAAGACAACCTGTTCATCGCTTAATTCGTCAGGAATTTTGGCGAGATTCGCCTGCGCGTGGGGAACGAGCAAATATTCGGCTTGCGACCCGTTAATCGTGTTTCCGAAACGCCAGCCGCCGAGCGCCTGCGTATCCAAACCGTGACCGCACTGCGCCCAATGCGCCGAAAGACAAGCCCGACATTGACCACAGGGCGTAATCGCGCCGATTAAAACGCGGTCGCCGATTTCGTATCCGGTCACGCCTTCGCCTAATTCCTCAATAACACCGACCGGCTCATGCCCGATGATCAGACCGGGTTTGACCTGATATTCACCGCGCACGATGTGCAGGTCAGTTCCGCAAATTGTGGTCAAAGTTACGCGGATAACCGCTTCGCCCGCCGCGGCGCGCGGGCGCGGCACTTCTTCGACTCGAAAATCATTTACGCTGTGAAACACATTAGCTCGCATTGTATCCATTAATTTCTACTCCTTGACTGCGTTCAACTCACCGCGAACTACCTCGACCGAGCAATGAGCGCGGGCTGTAACGGCGTAAGAAACGCTTCCGAGAAGTATCCGCTCAAGAAAGCGGTGACCCTTTGCCCCTAGGAAAATACAGTCGGCATCCCAATCTTTCGCTTCTTTCACGAGAATGTTTTTCGCTCTTCCGGTTTTCACCGTCGTTGATACTCGCAAACCGTTTTGCTCAAACAAAGCGGAAGCCTCGCGGCGTAATTTTTCGGCTTTTTTCAGCTCGCTCTCAAATTTCGGAAAATTTTCGTGAACCGAATTAAAGTCCAGCTCGATAGCCGAGACGAGCCTCACTTCCGAGCCGGGATTCCAGGCGCGTTTTGCTGCCTGTTCGACCGCCAGATGCGAATCGGGC
>DATHTS010000187.1:0-7532 GCA_035462935.1 Pyrinomonadaceae bacterium | reverse complement strand
AAAGATTCAATACCGTACAAAGCTAAAAGGTAGTAAATACTTTATTCACGGATCATTCTATAAATCTTTTCAGCAAATTCCGGCAGATTTTTTTTCAAATCTTTTGACCAAATTCTGACAATTTTCCAACCTTCTTTTTTAAGAGTTCGATTTACTTCTTTATCGCGGGCGATATTGCGTTCGATTTTATTAGTCCAGTATTCTCGGTTGGTTTGTGGAATATTTCGACCGTTTGGATAATCCTTGCCGTGCCAGAATTCACTGTCCACGAAAACGGCGATTTTTTTGCTTTTGAAAACTAGGTCGGGTTTGCCAAAGACAGTTCTGTCATTCGCACGGTAACGTAAACCGCGCCGCCAAAGTTCGCGTCGTAAAAGCATTTCAAAAGAAGTGTTTTTCGATTTCACCAGCGCCATTTGCTGTGAGCGCGTCAATTGAGTTTTTGGCTTGTTCATAATTCTGTTATATTCTATAAAATCGAATCGCGTAAGATAAATCTTTATCGCCAAAATTATGCTCAACGAAACGGTTATCCAGCAAAATCTTTTTACGAGAACGGAAACGAAAAAAATCGTTTATGAGAAAAGTTATTCGGTAGTTTCTTTATTTTCCGGCTGCGGCGGAATGGATTTGGGTTTTCGCGGGGGCTTTTCCGTTTTCGGTAGAAAATACGCGAAAAATCCTTTCAAAATAATTTGGGCGAACGAGATTAATCAAGCGGCTTGCCGAACGTATCGGAGAAATCTCGACGAAAATATTCATTGCGGTGACATTTGGGATTTTATGGACGAATTGCCGAAGAATGCGGATGTTTTGATCGGCGGTTTCCCGTGTCAAGACCTTTCAATAAACGGTAAAGGGTTGGGCATCAACGGCAAGCGGAGCGGGCAATATCGCGCGATGGTCGAAGCGATTAAAATCGTTAAACCTCAAGTTTTCGTCGCGGAAAACGTCAAAGGTTTGCTTTTGAAAACTCGTAGAGAATCATTCTTAAAAATTATGGATGATTTCAGATCGCTCGGCTACGACGTTTCGCACTCACTTTATCACGCCGCCGATTACGGTGTTCCGCAGAGCCGTGAAAGAGTTTTTATCGTTGGAACTTCAAATAAAACCGGAAAATTCGCGCCGCCTGAGCCCGAATATTCCAAAGAGAATTGGATAACAGCGTCCGAAGCCATTGGCGATCTTGAAACAAAAGAAATGGACGAAAGCGTTAATCACATTTGGAGCGCGGCGAACCTCAGCGGCGAGCAGGGAAACCGCCGTCTTGTCGCCAACCGTCCGGGTTTTACCATTCGCGCCGAATGTCACGGCAACATTCAGTTTCATTATTCCCTGCCGCGCCGGATTTCGATGCGCGAAGCGGCGCGCATTCAATCTTTTCCCGACGATTTTATTTTCGAGGCAAAACTTCGAGAAACCGAACGGCAAATCGGCAACGCCGTGCCTCCTGTTCTCGCGTGGCACGTCGCAAAATCTGTGGCGAATTGTTTGGCGAACGAGATTTTATGACCAAGGAACAATTTGAAAATCTTCTTGATTCGGTCGCCGCTCAATTAACGGAAGAATCCAGAAAAAATCTATTCACTAATTCCAAAGCGTTTGAAAATCGCGTCCGTCAGGTCTTGGAACTACTCGGCGGCGAATTTGAAATCGCCGTTGATTACAACCCGCATCCTTTTATCTTCCCGGACATCGCCGTCGGCGAATTCGGCGTTGAAGTAAAATTTACCGCTAAAGACACTTGGCGAAGCGTGGCGAACAGCGTTTTTGAAACCTTTCGCAATCAGGAAGTCATATATGTTTATGTTATTTTCGGTAAAATGGGCGGCGTTCCCGAAGTTAAATGGGCGCGGTACGATGACTGCGTGATTCACGTTCGCACTTCGCACGTTCCGCGTTTTGAACTGGAAATAGGCGCGGGATCCTCACTTTTCGATTTAATGAAAATCTCATATGAGGACTTTAGCGTTTTGCCGATAGAAAAGAAAATGCGCTACATCCGCGAATACGCTAAAAATCGTTTGAAGGAAGGCGAGCGTTTATGGTGGCTCGAAGAGAAAGCCGAACCCGAACATACTTTGCCGATTCAAGTCAGGTTATATATTGATCTGCCGTCCGAAGAAAAAACAAAATTGAGAGCCGAAGCTACGCTTTTATGTCCGAAAGTCGTTGCTGGTTCGCGCGTCAAAAATAAATATAATGACGTGGCGATGTATCTTCTCACTTATCACGGCGTCCTTGTTTCGCAAGCCCGCGATTTATTTTCCGCTGGAAGCGTCGCGCATCGCTTAGATAGTTCGCGCGGCGGCATTTATATCCAACGAGCGATTCAAGCGATTGAAGATGAAATGATCGCCGCATCATTAAGAATGGAAGACGCGCTTTTTGTTGAATACTGGGGCGAATCCGTTTCGCCCGAAGAACGAATAAATAGATGGCTCGAAAAAGCTGATAAATACGCTACAGACTGGATTCCGTCGCAAACTTTGTTTTTATCAAGGCAGAAATAAACTACAATTAAAACCAACCGCCTTTTACATCCTTCAAAACAACCTGCGCCGTGTTGTATCCGCTGGCGGCAAAAACGCCGCCGCCGGGATGAGTTGACGCGCCGGTTAGATACAAATTTTTGATCGGCGTTTTATACTGCGACATTTCCGGCAGCGGGCGGAAGAGAAACATCTGGTCGAAATCCATTTCGACGTGCATCACGTTGCCGCGCAGGAGTCCGAGACGTTTTTCCAGATCGAGCGGCGATTGGATGAAGCGGTCGAGGATGGAATTTTTGACGTTCGGTGCGTAAGCGTTAACGACATCAATCAGCTTGTCGGCTTCGCGCTCCTCGATATTTTCCCAGCGCTCGCCGTTTGCTAATTGATACGGATAATATTGTCCCCAAATGAAAAGCGTGTGTTTGCCTTCGGGCGCGAGCGTCGGGTCAACGGCGGAAAAAGTCATCGCCAGAGCGCCGGGATTTTTTGAGGGAATTCCGTTGAGATAGTCAGCGTAAGATTTTTCCAGATAATCCATTGAAGGACAGAGAAGCTGTAAGCCGTGATGACAATCCACCGGATTTCCGCCCGAAGGCGCGGCTGTGTAATTGGGAAGCTGTGAAACGGCACAGCGCACGATCATCCCGAAACCGTTGCCGATGCGGACGTTTTCGATTCTTTCAGCTAAACCGTCGGGCAGATTTTCCCTGCCGATGAGCTTTAGAAACGTCGTGTGAACGTGCGCGTTGGAAACGATATGTTTCGCCTCGATGCGCTCGCCGTTTTCTAAAATTATTCCGCGCGTTTCGTTGTTTTTAACTTCGATTTGCGCGACTTCCGCGTTTAATAAAATCTCGCCGCCGTGATGTTCCAGGCATTGCGCCATCGCCTGCGTGAGCGCGCCGCTTCCGCCTCGCGGGCGTTTGACGCCGCTTTTGTGAATCATCGAATGCCAGCCGAGAAAATCGCCCGTCGCGGCGGCGGTCGGCGGCGGACCCGATTGCGCCGCGAGCCAAGCCATCGCCGCCCGCAAGCCTTCGTGTTTGAAGGTCTCCCGAACAAGTGAACCGTAAGAAGTCATCAGCTTGCGAACCATATCCGCCGGGTTTTTCGATTTTGTGCCGAAAATCAAATGCCGCCCCAGATTAAAAACGCTCGGCGGTTTTAGAAACGCCTCAAAAACGCCTTCGTTTAATTTTTCCCATTCGGTGACGAAATTTTTGTATCGGTCGGCGTCTTCGGGCGAGATTTTGGCGATTGATTCGCAGGTTTTATCAACGTCCTTCCAAAAATAAATCGCGCCCGCGCCGTCCGGCATCGGCGCAAATGCGAACGGGTCGCAGTCAATATAAACCAGCCCGAATTTTTCAAGCTCCAAATCCTTCACGACCGGCGTGAGATGAATCATAATGTGCGCCGACGAGCCGACATCAATCTTGTAGCCCGGAATCAAATCATCCTGCGTGCAAACCGCGCCGCCAATGATATGCCGCCGCTCTAAAACAATCACTTTTAAGCCCGCTTTTGCCAGATAACAAGCACAGGTTAAGCCATTGTGTCCACCACCAATAACGGCGACATCGTAGTTTTCGCTCATAATCAGGAAATTTTAGCAGAGGTTTGAAGAAAGCGAAGCGAAAGGAGTTTTTTTTCGCAAACTTTGCATTAGGTTTTCCTTTTAAGTAGATATTGGCAAACGCTAATGAAGGTGCAAGATGCGGGAGAATTAAAAAGTCCGGCGTATCCGACTTTTTTCGAGCAGGTCATTCTAGAGGGCGGGCGCTTCGCCAAACGGCTCGAAGGATTTTCCCAGGGAAGAGTCGAATATGACCGCAGTAAGGTAGTTGATTTCCGGACGCGAATCATGACGGATCATGCCGATTTCATTGCGCATTTCCTTGATTCAAAAGAACGGGCACTCATTGAAAAAGCAATGAAAACCAGCGAAGTATGGAAGGTAAATCGAAAGATAAAGTTGATGATGCGCCGGACAGCTTTATTGATTTTAAGAAGACGGCACAAGCCGGTGTTGAAAGTGGAAAAATTGACAGTATCATCCATCCGATTCTGGCAGACCATGTATTACATAAGGCTCTGAAGTTTTCAGATGAATTGAAGCGAGCCGCTTGAGTATTTCTCTGCATTCAACGCGGGAAGATTATATTTTTTTATAATCTTCCCGCTTTAATCATTAGATGAATAACTTAGTTTTTAACTTTTTGATTTTATATTTTTGTTAGATAATTGATGAGAAACTTGGAGATATAATATGAATTCTGTTGAACATAATAATTTAAAAGAAACTGCGAATCTGCCCGGTGAACCTGTCTCGCTTTGGATAGCTACAACTCCTCAAACAAATTATCAAAGCATACCTCAGAATTTTTCGGTAGATGTTGCCGTTCTCGGCGGAGGAATCGTCGGCATTGCGACGGCGTTTATGTTAAAACAAGCGGGAGCGACAGTTGTCGTAATTGAAGCCGGGCGCGTTGTAGAAAGTGTTACCGGCAACACTACAGCTAAAGTTACTTCACAGCATGGTTTGATTTATGACCAACTTATTTCGAGTTTCGGCGAAGAGAAAGCTCGTCTCTATGGTGAGGCGCAGGAATACGCTAAAGAGAGAATAGCTTTTCTGGTTGAGCAACTCGGAATAGACTGCGATTTCAAACGCACGTCTGCCTACACCTATACATTGAAAGAGCAGGAATTAGAGCAGATTAAAAATGAAGTAGAAGCAGCGACTAAACTAGGGCTTCCAGCGTCTTATGTTGAAACAACCGAGCTTCCATTTGAAATTGCAGGAGCGATTAAATTTGACAATCAAGTGCAGTTTCACCCGCGTAAGTATTTGTTGGCATTAGCTGAGAGAATACCGGGCGATGGTTGTTATATTCTTGAAGAAACTCGCGCTTTCGATATTGAGGATGAAGATCCCTGTACTATCAAAACCAGTCGAGGAACGATTGCGGCAAAATCGGTTGTTATCGCCACACACTTCCCTTATTACGACCCGAATATCTATTTTGCGGCTATGCATCCCATCCGTTCCTACGTTTTAGGATGCCGTCTTAATGGTCCAGCGCCGGAAGGAATGTATATCAGTAGTGGAACGCCGCATCATTCTATTCGCAACAATCCTTATGAGGGAGGCGAAATTATCATTCTGGGAGGAGAGCATCATAAGACCGGACAAGGCGGTGATACAAGAGAGCATTATCTACGGCTTGAAGAGTGGGCTCGCGCTAATTTTGATATTCAATCAATCGAATTTCGCTGGTCAACTCAAGACAATAATACGGTAGATGGAGTGCCATATATCGGCAAGCTCAGTTTCGCTTCGAAAAACCTGTATGTAGGGACAGGATTTGCCGGTTGGGGAATGACAAACAGCCATGTAGCCGCTCTGTTGATTTCCGATATGATTCAAGGACGCGAAAATCCCTGGAGTGAAGTTTTCGACCCATCCAGATTTAAACCGGTAACTTCGGCGCGGGATTTCATCAAGGAAAATTTAAACGTGGCGAAAGAGTTTATTTCTGATCGCGTTTCGACTCCGAAATTGGAAGATGTCTCAAGCATCACTAAAGGAAATGCCGAGGTAGTGGAATGGAATGATGAGAAGGTTGCGATTTATAGAGATGAACAAGATTCTATCTACTCGTGCTCGGCAGTCTGTACACATATGGGATGTATCGTGCACTGGAACAGCGCCGAAAAAAGCTGGGATTGCCCGTGCCACGGATCTCGATTTAATTTTGATGGCAAGGTAATTCAAGGTCCTGCCAATGAAGACTTAAAACCGGTGAGTTTATCGTTAGAGAAAGAATAACTAAATGCCCTGTTGAAGAGGATAGACTTTCTGCTTATTAAACCTGCGGATGAACCTCCTTAAAATTTATTAACCGACCCGGTAATTCCGCAACGCGGGCAAACGAGCGTGCGGCGCGATTCGTCCATCCATTTTGCCAATGCCGGATTAGACAAGCGCGGATTTTTGCTTTCGGCTTCGCCTTCGCGCAGCAGGCGTGAATATTTTCGCGCTTTTGAACTTTCCCGCTCCTTTAATTCGCGCTCGCATTGTTTACAAACCCAGCCGAAACCTTCGTTATAGAAATTTTCGAGTATTTTCAAAGCAATCCGTTTTTCATTATCAGTTGTCACAGAATTAAACAGCTAAACTGTTGAAAATAAAAATGCTCCCGGCAGGAATTGAACCTGCGACCTACCGCTTAGGAGGCGGTCGCTCTATCCCCTGAGCTACGGGAGCGTATCAATTTTGGATTTTGGATTGCGGATTTCGGATTGTCAAGTTGTTTGGAAGCCTTATAAAATCCAAAGTTTGTTTGATAAAAGTTTGTTTTTAAGAATCGTAGCGCAAAAGCGAGGTTACTTCATAGCCGTTCAGCCTTTCGCGCCCGTTTAAGAAGTCGAGTTCGACGACGAAAAGCATCTTGGCTATTTTTCCGCCGACCTTTTCCACCAGATCGGCGACTGCTCGCGCCGTTCCGCCGGTGGCGAGAAGGTCGTCTACAATCAGAACGCGATGCCCGTCGCCAACCGCGTCGCGGTGCATCTCGACCGTATCCTGCCCGTATTCCAAATCATACGAAACCGAAACTTTTTCCCAAGGCAGTTTATTCGGTTTGCGGACGGGAACAAACCCCGCGCCGATTTGATAAGCCACGGGCGTGCCGAAAATAAACCCGCGCGATTCGATACCGATCACCGTGTCAATTCTTTCATCTTTCACCTGTTCGACCAGCGCGTCAATCGTCTGTCGGAAACCCTGCGCGTCCTGCAAAAGCGTCGTTATATCGTAAAAATTTATGCCCGGCTTCGGAAAATCAGGCACTTCGCGTATTAGTTTTCTTAAGTTTTCCATAAGTTTAGTTGGCAGCAGCCGTTAGCAGTTAGGTGTATTGACAAAAAGGAATTTAACTCTAAATTATAAACTCTAAACTATAAACTATTAACGGATAATCTTTGCAAATTAGTTTATAGTTTACAGTTTATAGTTTAGAGTTTTGCATT
>DATHTS010000186.1:0-4117 GCA_035462935.1 Pyrinomonadaceae bacterium | reverse complement strand
AAGTCCGAGCATTTTATCGGTAGCTTCGAGCGATCAAAACGACAATCGTTCCGGCTTTTCAAATTACGGAATAATGAGCGTTGATCTTGCCGCGCCCGGTTCGGGAATTATCAGCACCATCAGAGGCGAAACAAAATACGGCGGTTCGAGCGGGACTTCAATGGCTGCGCCGCACGTTTCCGGCGCGGCGGCGCTTCTGGCTTCTTATAATCCGAATCTTTCGGCTCAATCCTTGAAAGCGACTCTGATGAATACGGTTGACCGGCTTCCGCAGTGGAACAATTTTGTAAAAACCGGCGGCAGATTAAACGTCGGTCGCGCTCTGCAAAATCAAATCGAATGTGTTTTTACCTTAGACAAAAATTCGCAGGTCGTTTTTCCCGAAGGCGGAACGTTTTCGTTTAGCATAACGTCGGCGGAAAACTGCGATTATTCCGTAGTCAGCGACAGTAGTTGGATAATTATTGAAAGCGGAAGCACGGGAAGCGGAAATGGAACGATAACTTTTCGCGTTTCGTCTAACGCGCCGGATATGCCGCGAGGCGGAACGATTTCGGTTGCCGGGCAGACATTTTCCGTTACTCAGCGTCAGAATGAAACTTCCGCGCGCGGATTTCTGGATTTTGACGGCGACGGGCGGACGGATTTTACGGCAATTCAAAACGTTTCGGGCGGAATGCTCTGGCATATTTATCAAAATACCGGCGGATACAAAGCGGCAGGCTTCGGACTTTTTGACGATGATATTTCCGTTCCGGCGCTTTACGACGATGATTTGAAAACAGATATTGCCGTTTGGCGCAATTCCACCGGGACGTTTTACGTTTTGCGGAGTAAGGATAATACGGTACAAGTCGTGCAGTTTGGCTTGCCCGGCGATAATCCGACCGTTACGCAGGATTTCGACGGCGACGGACGCGCCGATTTCGCTGTTACACGGCAGGTTGACGGAAAACTCGTTTGGTATATCTTGCTTTCGACCGGCGGTTTTCGCGTTCATCAATTCGGCAACGCGACCGACCAGGCTTTGCGCGGCGATTACGACGGCGACGGACGCGCCGATTTAGCCGTTTATCGCCCGGCAAGCGATACGCCCGCCAACACGTTTTTTGTTCAGAAAAGCTCGGATAACAATTGGATGATCGTGCCGTTCGGCGTTTCGACAACCGATAAGCCTTTGCCCGCAGATTTTGACGGCGACGGGAAAACGGATATTTCGGTTTGGCGGATGACAGACGGTGTTTGGCATTATCTCAAAAGCTCTGACGGAAGTTATAACGCTTTCAAATTCGGGCAGAGCGGCGACTTGCCTACGCCCGGTGATTACGACGGCGACGGTAAAACTGATTTCAGCGTCTGGC
This sequence comes from Pyrinomonadaceae bacterium, assembly GCA_035462935.1. Lineage (GTDB taxonomy): Bacteria > Acidobacteriota > Blastocatellia > Pyrinomonadales > Pyrinomonadaceae > DATHTS01. The sequence continues at coordinate 2,756 of DATHTS010000186.1, read as the reverse complement.
GACCGAACGCCAGCCAGAATGAATCCGGCGTTTTTTATATTTATTCGGTTTTGAACGGTTTTCAGGCGGTCGGCTGGGGAAATTCGACGATGAAGATTCCGGCAAATACTTTGCAAAGCCGTTAAAATTGGAAAAATTTACCGGATTCCAACTTTTTTTAACAAAGATGCGTCTAAAGTTGCGGACGCAAGAACAGAACCAAGAAGACTTTTTTATAAAACCGATTTGTTTGCATTTTTATCGGCATAGGTTGTATAGTTGATTTTCTCGGTCATTTGGCGTAACTTTACCAAATCCTTTGCGAGAATTATAGAAAATTTAGGAAGTAAGAAATGAAAAAAACTCTGACCAAATTAGGCAAATTCAGTTTAACTTTTGCCTGTTTACTGCTTTTAGCGGCGTCGGCTCTCGCCCAGACCAATTTACATAAAGCCCTTGATTTTGACGGCGATAAAAAAGCCGATTATTCGATATTTCGTTTTAGTAATAATGTCTGGTATATCCTCGGCAGCAGCGGCGCGACTATTTTTCAACAGTTCGGTCTCGCTAATGAAGATTATCCGACACCGGGCGATTATGACGGCGACGGCAAAGCCGATATTTCCGTTTGGCGCGATACAAACGGCGTTTGGTATCGGTATAACAGCTCGAATAATACCTTCTTTGCCGCTCACTTCGGTATAACGGGCGATCAGCCTGTTGCCAGAGATTACGACGGCGACGGCAAAACCGATTTGGCGGTTGTTCGCCGCAGTAACGGCGCGATGATTTGGTATGTTCTGCGAAGTTCCGACGGCGGTTTTGTGGCGGTTCAATTCGGATTGGCAACCGACTTTACCGCGCCCGGCGATTATGACGGCGACGGAAAATTCGATTTTGCCATCCAGCGTCCGGGAGCGACTCCTTCTTCTCAAGCAGTCTTTTACATTAACCGCACCAGCGACGGCGGTTTTTCGGTTATTCCTTTCGGCTTGAGCAATGATTTGGTCGTGCCGGGCGATTACGACGGCGACGGCAAAACAGACATTGCCGTTATTCGTGAAGGCGCAACCGCCGACTCAAATCTTATCTGGTATATTCTGCGAAGTAGAGACGGCTTTGATGCTGTTTCCTTCGGCTTGACGGGTTCGGATTTGACGGCGCAGGGCGATTATGACGGCGACGGAAAAACTGATATAGCTGTTTGGCGCGACACAACCGGGGTCTTCTATGTTCTGCGAAGTTCAGATAAGGCTTGGAACGTCGTCCAATGGGGAAGCCCGAGCGATTACCCGGTTGCCAGCTACGATACACATTAATTTTTGTCTAATGGTCAAAATAAAAAGGTTGAGGACTTTGCCTAAGTTCTCAACCTTTTGTTTATTCCGCATTTTTGTAGTAATTTTTCTTTAATGCCCGACCTTTCCGAAACTATCAATCAAAAATTTCCGAATCGAAAAATCGTGATTGTCGGCGATTTGGTTGCCGATCAATTTTTGCACGGCACAATCAACCGCGTTTCGCGTGAAGCGCCCGTTTTTATTTTGCGTCACGATGAAACCGAAACTCTCGCGGGCGGCGCGGCAAATGCGGCGGTTAATGTCGCTTCGCTAGGCGGAAACGTAAGTTTGGTCGGCTTAATCGGGGAAGACGCGACCGGAAAGCTGCTTTTTGAAAAGCTCTGTCAATCAAAAGTAAATTGCGATTTTGTAATTTCAACCGAAAAGATTCAAACGACGACCAAAGTGCGCGTTCTTGCCGGACAGAACTTTGCGCCGCGCCAGCAGGTGATTCGCATTGATTATGAAAATAAAACGGCGATCGATACGGATTTGCAAAATCGGCTAAAAGAAAATCTAATTTCAGCCGCTGAAAATGCGGATGCTGTTGTGATTTGCGATTACGGATATGGAGTTGCAAATAATGAAATAGCGGAAACAGCCAGACGAATTGCCGCCGAAAAAAACATTCCGCTTTTGATTGATTCACGTTTTCGACTGAAAGAATTTACAAACGCAGCGACCGCAACGCCGAATCAAGAGGAAGTCGAGCAGATTTTGGGCAAAGATTTTACCGAAGAAGATTGCGTCAAACTGCGCGAGCGACTTGAGCTTGAAGCCTTGCTCGTAACGCGCGGAAACAAGGGAATGCTGCTGATTGAAAAAGGGAAAACTCCTTTGCGGATCGAAGCCGTCGGAGCAAAAGAGCCGGTTGACGTTACGGGCGCGGGCGATACGGTCATCGCGGTTTATGCTTTGAGCTTGGCTTCGGGCTTGAGCTTTGCGGAAAGCGCGAAGCTGGCAAATCACGCGGGCGGAATTGTCGTGATGAAAAAAGGCACGGCTTCGGTCAGTCCGCGGGAATTGCTCGAATCTTTGGAAAAACACAAAATCATCGAACATCAAACGCAAGCCGTATGAATTCCGACAAATCAAATTTCGCCCCGATTTTAGAGCGCAATCGCCTGATCGCCCGCGTTGCGATTGAGCGGCGCAAGGGAGCTAAAATCATTCTGGCAAACGGGTGTTTCGACCTTTTTCATGTCGGGCATATTCGTTATTTAGCCGGTGCGAAATCTTTGGGAGATTGTTTGATAGTCGGGATCAATTCCGATGAACAAGTGCGGAAATTAAAAGGCGAAAATCGCCCGTTTATGCCGGAAAATGAACGCGCCGAAATTATTTCCGCCGTCAGATTTGTTGATTTTGTAACGATTTTCAACGAGCCGACGGTCGAAGAATTAATCCGCGCCATCCGCCCCGATTTTCATGCTAAAG
>DATHTS010000185.1:0-3920 GCA_035462935.1 Pyrinomonadaceae bacterium | reverse complement strand
CCGCCGCAGGAGTTAGCGCAGAAATTGACGGATGCGGGTTTGGCGGTCGAAGGCGTTCACGCGACCGAAGACGATTTTGTTTTCGATATTGATTTGACCTCCAACCGCCCGGATTGTCTTTCGCATCTGGGCGTGGCGAGAGAAGTCGGAGTAATTCAAAATTCAAAATTCAAAATTCAAAATTACGAAGACCAAAAGCCAAAAACCGAAAACCAATCATTAGTTACAATTCAGGATTCGGATTTATGTCATCGTTTTACGGCGCGGATTATTCGGAATGTAAAAATCGCGCCTTCGCCGGAATGGCTGGTGAAAAGGCTGGAAGCGGTCGGCGAACGCGCTATCAATAATGTCGCCGACATCACGAATTATGTAATGCTCGAACTCGGCAATCCGATGCACGCTTTTGATTTTAATAAATTGACGGGAAATCGGATTGTTGTCCGACGCGCAAAACACGGCGAAACGATCAAAACGCTTGATGAAGTCGAACGGAAATTGGATGATTCAATCTTGGCGATTTGCGATGCGGAAAAACCCGCCGCCATCGGCGGAGTAATGGGCGGTTTTTATTCGGGAATTACGGAAGAAACGACCGATGTTCTTTTGGAGGTCGCTTATTTCAAACGCGAATCCATTCGCCGAACTTCGCGCAAATTAAATCTTTCGACCGAGGCGAGCTATCGTTTTGAGCGCGGCGTTGATATTGAAAATCTGATTCGCGCGTCGAATCGCGCCACCGAATTGATTTGTGAACTCGCCGGCGGCGAAGCGGGCGAATTTGTTGACGTTTATCCAGCGAAATTCGAGCCGAATGAAATCGAATCGAAAGATATTCAGTCAGCAGTTAAAAGGCTAACCGGATTAAATGTCGAAGAAACAGAAATTCTGCGGATTTTAAATGCGCTCGGAATAAAAAACAAATCGCAAATCGCAAATCAAAAATCGCAAATTTTTATCTCTCCAAGCTGGCGGCACGACATTGCGATTGAAGAAGATTTAGTCGAGGAAGTCGCGCGAATTTACGGCTACGACAAACTAGCCGATGAACTTCCGCCCGCATTTTCGTCGGGCGGTTATCAACCGAACGAAACTCCGAAAAAGCTTCTGCGGCAAACGCTCGTTAATCTCGGCTTTGACGAGGCTATTTCTTACAGTTTTATTGACACGCGAAATGATGAAAGATTTGAGCTTGTACCAAATCTTTTGGACGAGAAGACGGAAGAAAAATTCGTAACCTTGCAGGCTTCCGTCATCGAAGGCGCGGTGCGGATGCGACCGAGTCTTTTGTCGGGTTTGCTCGACGCCGTTCGGACAAATTTCAATCATCAAAGGCGAAATCTGAAGCTTTTTGAACTCGGCAGAGTCTTTGCCGCGAAAACCGGTGAAGAAACTTTGCCGACCGAAAAAGAGAATTTCGCCGTCGCAATGACCGGCGGCGAGGTCTGGCAGAAAAAAGCCGTGCCGACGCGCGAGCTGGATTTTTATGATTTGAAAGGCGCTGTCGAGGCGGCGCTGGAAGCGGTCGGGTTTTCCAATCCTGAGTTTTCCGCCGAAAACGTGAAGCATCTGCGGAAAGGTCAATCGGCTTCGATTTCTCTGAACGGCAGGAAAATCGGTTATCTCGGCAGATTAAGCGACGAAATCGCCGCCGGTTACAAATTCAAACAGCCCGTCTTTGTCGCCGAGATTGATTTGCAGACGGTTTTGAATGAAAAAACCAATCCGGTTTTGTATAAACCGCTGCCGATTTATCCATCCATCGTGCGCGACGTTTCGCTTCTGGTAAAGCGTTCGGTCAGCTTTGACGACATCCGCCGCGCGATTGCCGAAGAAGCCCACGAGCTTTGCCGCAGCATCGAATTTGTTGACGTTTACGAAGGCAAAGGCATCGCCGACGATGAGCGCTCGATTACCGTCCGGCTCGAATATCGAAGCGACGAGCGCACTTTGCTCGACGAAGAAGTTGACGCGGTTCACGGGCAGATTGTCGGGAATTTGGAAGCGAAGTTTGGAGCGAAACAGAGAGTTTAGAAATTTAGCTTTAAAATTTAAAGAAATTTAGCCGCGTGTGAACGCGGATGACGCGGATAAATCAAAAATCAAATCCGCGCATTCCGCGAAAATCCGCGGCTCATTTTTTTCTTTTAAGGTGTTGCGTTAGCGTTCGGAAATGGATTGAAACTCGTATTCGCATTGAAATTGGTTTCGCTTTGATTCGGATTTACTTCCTTCTGAAACTCTCTCTGAGCGAAAGGCGCGTTGATAATCGCCAAGCCCATGGCGATTTCATTGGCTAAAATCTTGCTGTTCGTTTCCTCAACCATTGCCAGACGGTCTTTCGCCTGCATAAACATCTCTTTTGCTTCCGGGTAATTTCCCGAAAGGAGATACGCCCGCCCTAAAAGGTAATAATCTTCGGCATCTTCGACAAAATTCCGGTTAGCCGCGATATACTGCTCGGGATTGCGGTCAACATTTCTTCGATTGTCTTCAAACGCCGTGTAAGCGATGTTCTTCGTCTGCATTTCGGTAAGCGGCGGCGCGGCAGGCTCGTCCGGTATCTGGCTGCGAAACCAGAAATAAGAAAGCACGGCGCCGACGCCGAAACCGATAAGCAATAAAAGAGCGGAAGACACGATTTTGCCGGGCAGTCCGCTGTCTTCTTCGACGCGGTAAGTTTTTACTTCTTTTGCTATTTCCTCTTGCGTGGTTTCAATCGTATCTTCTTCGACTTTCGCGGGAATGGAAATTTGTTTTGTATCGGCTGCGCTTTTATTGGTTAAACTCCGCGTCGGGGTTTCCTGCGGAAGGTTTATCGAATCGGCAAAAGCCACAGTTCCCGCCGCTGCCGGTCTTGCGGTGGCGACTGTCGCTTCCTCAATTCCCAAACCGTCATTTTCCGCTCCGGCGTATTGACTGGAAACTCTGACAATAACGGCGGTTAAATTATCTTCCGCGCCGCGCTCGTAACAGATGCTTTTCATTTGTCCGCAAATTTTGTCCGGCGAAGTTTCGGATGATAAAAGCTGGCGCAGCTCGAAATCCTCGATGTGGCGCGTGATTCCGTCCGAGCAGAGCAGGAAGGTCGTGCCCGGCTCGAACATAATCGTTTTCATATCAATCTCGACGCCCGGCTCGGCTCCGAGGGCGCGGCTGATGACGTTTCGGCTTGGATGATGCAGTGCTTGTTCCGGCGTCATACGTCCGGCGCGGACTTCTTCTTCGACGACCGAATGATCCTGCGTTTCACGGAAAAGATTTCCTTTGCCGTCCACCCGGTAAAGCCTCGAATCGCCGACGTGACCGATGGTTGCGATGTTTCCGTCAATCTGAAGAGCGACAATCGTCGTCGCCATAGTCGAAAGCTCCGGCAAATCGTGCGACATTTGATAAATCGCTTCGTTGGCGCGTTCAATCGCCATTTTCATAACTTCTTCGGCGTCAAAATTATCGTGAATATTTATAAAAGCTTCGCCCAAGATTTCCATCGCCATCTGCGAAGCCATATCGCCCGCCTGCGCTCCGCCAACTCCGTCCGCAACCGCGAAAACTCCGCTTTTTCTTAACTCCAGATACGAATCTTCATTTTGCGGACGCTTTTTGTTCAATCCGATGTCGGAAATCGCCGCCGAATCAATCTGAAAATTATTTTGCATAGTTTTTAGTCTTGCGTCATAAGTCTTAAGTCTTGAGCAAGTATTTACAGGCAAAGTTTCGCCTCCGACTCAAGACTTAAGACTTATGACCCTGAACTTCTATTGATGCGTCAACCGCGTTGCGATGCGAAAAAGCCATCAGCATTCCGAGCATTACAAAGCTCGTCATAAGGCTGAAACCGCCGTGGCTGACAAAGGGAAGCGTAATTCCGGTCATCGGCAAAGCCCGCGTGATGCCGCCGATATTTACTAAAGCCTGAA
>DATHTS010000184.1:0-3053 GCA_035462935.1 Pyrinomonadaceae bacterium | reverse complement strand
GATTCGCCGCTTGCGCTCGGAAATCGGGCGCGAGAAATTGGCTGAGGAAAGAAACCGCGTCGCCGAGTTTTTCCTCGAAAACGGGCAATGGGACAAGGCTCTGCCGCATCTTCTGGATGCCGAGAATTTTGACCGCGCGGCGGCAATTATCGCCGAAAAGGGCGGCGAATGGATTGCCAGCGGCGCGTTTATCTCGCTCGACATTTTCGCGGAAAAAATTCCTTTAAAATTCCTGGAAAAACATCCGCGTTCGCTGCTTCATAAAGCCGAAATCGCGCGGCTTCAGGGCGATAACGATAAATCTTCCAATCTTCTGCGCCGCGCCGTAAAACTTCTGAATAAGGAAAAAGACGCGGTCGGCGAAGCCGAGGCGCTGCATTCTCTGGCAAGTCTGGCGAGGCGAAAAGGGAATTGCGCGGATGCCTTTGAATATCTGGAAAAAGCGGAAAAATTAGTTGACGAAAATACCGAAACCTTTTTGAAATGCGCCAATACGCGCGGGCTTTGCTGGACGGCGCAGGGCGCATGGACGCAAGCCGAGCAGCAATTTCGCTACGCGCTGGAACTTGCCGAAAAACAGTCAAATGAGCAATACATTCGTCTAATCACTCACAATCTCGCTTTGCCCGCAGGATTTCGCGGAGATTTCGGCGAAGCGCTGCGTTGGTTTAAACGTATTTTCCGCACCGATCAACCAAACAAACACTTGCCGCAAGAGGCAATCGGGCATTACAACATCGCGCAGCTTCATATTTATCGCGGCGAGTTGGACGAGGCGCAATCTCATCTGGAAAAGGCTTTGGAGCTTTGCCAGCTTTATAACCTCAAAGCGCATCGCGCCGAAGTTCTCGAATCCTACGCCAATTTTTACCGCGAGCGCGGCGATTTTCCCCACGCCTCCGAATTTTATGAACGCGCGGCAAAGGCTTATGATGAAGCGAACATAAAATTGGCGACCCGCGAGCTTGACGAAGAACGCGCCAAATTTTACGTTCTTCGCGGCGATTTGATAAAGGCTCGCGCTCTTTTGGAAAATCTGGTCGAAGCCAGAAAGGATTTGAACAATACAATCGGCATTCAAACAGCGCGGACAGGATTGTGCGCCGTTCGTCTGGCGCAGGGCGAAACCGACGGTCTGGTTGAGGAATTAGGAGAACTCAAAGCATTTTTTAACGAGAATAATTTAAATTACGACGAAGCGATTGCTTCGCTGCTTTTAGCCGAAGCCTTTTTTGCAAAAGGAAAGCGCAAGGAAATGCTCGCTCCTTTGCAAAGAGCTTTGGATTTATCGGCGCGTTACGATTATGAATACTGGCTGCGCGGCGAAATCAAGCGAAACCCGCAGCTTTTCAGCGACGAAGACGTTATCGAAAAGCTCCCGCTCGATTTACGCGCGGATTTGTCCGCCCCGCAGAAAGTTTCCGCGCCGACCTTTACCGTTCAAACGCCGGAGAGAATTACCGATTTAACTGTAAAAGTTCTGGGATTTGTAGAAATTTACCGCGATCCTTCAAAACAGTTTGCGCCCGATGCATGGACGACGCGGCGGGCGCGGGACATTTTCTGCTACATCGCCACGAGCAAGCACCGGCGCGTCGAAAAGGACGTTTTAATTGATACTTTCTGGCGCGACGATGATTTGGAGACGATTGAGAAAAACTTTCACCCGACGATTTCCCATATCCGAAAGGCTCTGAACAGCCGTCAGTCTTTCAAGCAGAAATTTCTGATTTTCCGCGACGGCGCTTATCAACTGAATCCCGAGCTTTCTTATACAATTGACACCGAAGACTTTGAAAATTTTATCGCCGAAGCCGAAAAAGCCAAGCGCGAAAATGATACGGAAAGCTTTCGTGAAAATCTTGAAGCGGCGCACGGGCTTTATCGCGGCGAATATATGGAAGGCGTTTATGACGATTGGGCGGAAGAGCGGCGGCATTATTACACGGAACAATATAATCGAATCTTAAATGCGCTGGCGAAATTGGCTTACGGCGAAAAGAAATGGTCGAACGCCCTGAAATTTGCGGGTGATATTTTAAAAGCCGACCCGTATCGTGAAGACGCTCACCGTTTAATAATGAAAGTGTTTGCCGCGCAGGGAAAACGTGCTAAAGTCAAGGAACAATTCGAGACTTTGCAGCAGCTTTTAAAAACCGAACTTGGCGTCGCCCCCGCGCCGGAAACGCGCCGGGTTTTTCAAGAACTGATTAAATAAGGGTTTCGTAATCGGGAACATTTATTAGATTGGTTGGCGGTATCTCGGAATTAAAGAAAATTATCAATTAACCATTTTCAATTATTAATTATTTTAGAGGTTCAATCTTTTCAAAGAAACCGGAAAAATAATGGATAATTGATATTTGATAATGGATAATTCTTCAAATTTGAAACGCTGCCGACTTATTTTACACAAATTCGGATAGAGGAGGAATAAGTTTATGCTTTTACGGTTTATTTCCAAAAGCCGTTTGGTTTTGCTGTTTGGTCTTCTGTTTTTCGTTTTTAATATAAACGCGGCGGTTACGGTTGATAACACGACATCAAACGGCGCTTTTAACGCAGCCGGGGTTGCCGGTTTAACGTGGTCGCATCAGGTCGGGAACGGTGACGGCAAAGCATTATTTGTCGGTGTTTCAACCTCGACGACTACGCTTCCAATCGGAGTTCCGACTGACCGGGTGGCAAGCGTAACTTTCAATGGCGTGCCTCTAACGCGGGTCGGGACAGTTGTTTCTTCCGATTTTTTGAATACGACTGAAATTTTTCGACTTGTTAATCCGCAAAACGGAAATCATCCGGTCGTGGTTACGCTGGCGGCTGTTCCTGTCGTTGGAAATCCGTTTGTAAATTATGTTGTTGGCGGGGCAATTTCGCTGCACGGCGTAAATCAAGCTACGCCGAACGGGAGTTTCTTTTCTTCCACGGGAAACAGCAATATGCCGACGGTAATTGTAACCGACAGCGTGAGCGGCGACCTCGTGCTTGATACATTGGCGGTTTCGCCGAATGCGCTTTTTGTCGCTCCCGACCCAAATCAAACCGAGCGTTGG